>CAKUTL010000016.1 GCA_934692295.1 uncultured Candidatus Melainabacteria bacterium | reverse complement strand
AAGCTGAAAGCGATGCTGCAAAACGTATGAACGTTTACAAAGCAGTTGGCGAATTGATGAAGTAGTTAAACTTTAGATAAAACGCTTGAAAAGAGGTCTCGGAAACGGGACCTCTTTTTTAATTTGTCAATTCTAATGGTAAGAAGATTTAAGTCAGTATGATGAATGTCCCTCTCCTTGGACTCTGCCGAGCAAAACAATCCAGTGAATTGTTTTGTGAGAGGTTTTGAGTAAGGGTGAGGGGTCAATCTAAACACCCCAGATTAATATACTTCACTCCGTATGACAAACCTCATGACGTTTTGATGTTGGGATAATTGAATGTCGGCGTGGCAACGCCGACCTACTTTGTTATTCCAAAGTTGAAAAATCACAAAACAACAGTTATAATATACAAATGAAAAAGATTTTATATTTTACAATAACATATATTTGTATTGGTTTATTTTTGATATTCCTACCGAGCGTAGATATTAACTTTTGGCTATGGCTTGCTATCGGAATTACACTTTTAATACTACCAATAATTGGCGTAAAAATATTGAAAAACAACTATAATATTTCAAAAGAAGCAATATTAACAATAAGTTCATTATTATTTTCATCAATATTTGTATTAATCTTTAATATTCAAAAGCCTCAATATGATTTGATTGCGGTAACGTCAAGTATTCAAAAAGCATCTGAAATCCAAAAATTATTTCCAATTGGAAATAAAGTATTTAGTCAATATATATTTGATGAAGATGGAACACCATCAGAAATTGCCATACTCATGCCTAAAACAAATAAAAACGCTTATTATAGTGAAATAAAATTTCTTCTAAAAAGTTCTATCATGGATGATGATGTATTTATTGGGCTAAATGCAAAACATTCTAACAATCCGAAGCAAATGATTAACAATATAGAAAAAACAATAGAAGGTTTTATTTATAGTTTTAAAGGAATAACTAAGGCTAGTGTAACAATTTACCATGATGATAAAGAAACTAAAAATATCGAAATAAAAGTTAAAATGGATAAATATATTGATGCAAAAGAAACCGAACACCTTATTAAATTATACGTAGAACACTCATTGCAAAACATTAAACCAGAACAAATTCACATTGACATTTTGCAAGAAAACTAATACACATCATTCAATTTTGAAACTTCGGTTGAAATATTTTGATATTGGTCTCGAAGTTGTGACATGCGAGATTGCAAACGTTCTAACTTTTCTCTATCAGATTGTAATTTTTCTCTTGAACGAGCAAGTTTTTCTTGTTCAAGACTAATTTCAGATTGTTCAGTATTTATATTAGAATTTTGTCTTGAAATATCCGATTCAACACTAGAAATCCTATCTTTAACAGAAGATTGAGAATCTCTATTTTGCGACAAAGAATTCTTTAAAGAATCTCTCTTTTCACGAATTTTATCAATATCTTTATCAACATCAGAAGTGAATGCTTGAGGTTTTACAATTGGACTATACATCAAACCTTGTATTTTCAATATTAACCTCCTTAAAAAATTTATTTACACTATATAAAAACAAAAATAATATTTTTTGCTAAAATTTTATTTTTCATTATATACTAATTTCTTACGCAAACTCCACTGAATTAGAGTCAAAATTAAAATAACAACAAACAAAACATAAGCAATCGCACTAGCATGACCAACATTAAAATATTCAAAAGCATCTTTATAAATTGCATAAACCAAAACATTTGTACTATCAAAAGGTCCGCCTTGAGTCATTAGGTATATCAAATCAAACACTTGGAACGAACTAATTGCTGTTATTATTACAACAAAAAATATTGTTGGAGAAAGAACTGGAATAGTTACATTTTTAAAAATTTGATAAGAATTTGCACCATCAATCTTCGCAGCTTCAAATAAACTTTGAGAAACAGATGATAATGCTGATAGGAAAATTATCATATTATAACCAATTAATTTCCACACCGAAACTATTATTAGTGCAGGCATGGCGAATTTTGAATCATATAACCAATTTATATGAATATGCAAAACCTGACTTAACAATCCAATATTAGGGTCAAAAATCCATGCCCAAACAATTCCAATAACAATCATTGGAGTAATAAAAGGTAGGAAATATGCTGTTTTAAAAAACTCACTTCCCCTAATTTTAGAATTTAAAATTGATGCCAAAACTAATGGTATAATTACCCCTAATACAGAAACAGAAAGAGCAAAAACAACAGTATTGGTAAATATTTTGTAAAAAACAGAACTATGAAAAATATCTATATAATTTTGCAAACCAACAAATTGAATAGGATTTAGCAAATCCCACTTTGCAAAACTCAAACCGAAAGAACATATAACTGGAATTAAAATGAAAATTAATGTTCCTAAAATTGCAGGCAAAATAAATATCCACCCCGCACAATTTTGATTATTTACAATTTTTGAGAAAACATTTTTCATGGTATGATTTAATTATAGACTAAAGATTGGGAGATGTGAAATATGAAACAATATGAACACGCATTTGGTAAAAATGATATAAGAGGAATTTACGGTGACGATATTACAGAAGAACTATTTTATAATATTGGACTAGGTTATACAAAATGGCTAAAAGATAAAAGCTTAAAAAATGCAACTGACTTAAAAATTAGTGTTTGTATGGATGCAAGATTACATTCTCCAAGCCTTAAAAAAGCACTTATCGCAGGTCTTGTAGATTCAAATGTTGGTCATATTGAGGACTTAGGACTTGCTCCAACTCCAATTGGATATTACTCAGAAGTTGCACACAACCTAGATGGAGCAATGATTATCACTGCAAGTCACAACCCTAAAGAATACAATGGGTTAAAAATGACATACAATCGTCAAACCCTTAATGAATCTCAAATTAAAGAAGTTAAAGAAGAAACTTTCTCAATTTGGAAAGAATTGCCATCAAATATTGAGGAAAAAGATTTTTCAACAGAAATTATTCCTGAATACATCGAAGAAATGAAGCAAAAATTTGGAAGAATCGGCGAAGGAATTAAAGTTGTTGTTGATAGTGCAAATGCAACAGGGGGAATTGTTGGGCCTCAACTATATAAAGATTTAGGCTGCGAAGTAATTGAATTATTTTCAGAACCTGATGGAACATTCCCTAATCACCACCCAAATCCAAGCGTTTTATCTACCCTAGAAACACTTTCTAAAACTGTTGTAGAAAATAATGCAGATTTAGGAATTGCGTATGATGGAGATAGCGACAGAATTGGAGTTGTTGATTCTAAAGGGCAACCTTTAACGGGGGACAAATTACTCCTAATTTATGCAATGGATATTATTGATCAACATCCAACAGTAGTATCTGAAGTAAAGTGTTCTCAAGTATTATTTGATACGATAAACAATGCTGGCGGGAATGCTATTATGTGTAAAACAGGACACGGCTATATCAAAGAAAAAATGAAAGAAACTCACGCTATCTTAGGAGGGGAAATGAGTGGTCATACATTCTTCAAAGATAGATATTACGGATTTGATGATGCTATTTACGCAGGCTGCAGAATGATTGAAATTGTAGCAAAAAATAAAAAACAAAATCCTAATTTCAAACTTGAAAATATGTTAGAACCATTTAATCAAGTATTTACAAGTGATGAAGTTCGTTTTCCTTGTCCAAACCACTTGAAAAAAGAAGTTCTTGAATCTATGAAAAAAGAAGTTCAAGAAAAACCAGATATGTTTGGTTCTAAGATTAAGGAAATCGTAACCCTAGACGGAATGAGAATTGTTTTTGACGGTGGATTTGCTCTAATTAGACAAAGTAACACAGAACCTGTATTCACTTTGAGATTTGAAGCGAAAACAAAAGAAGAAGCAGAAAGATTTAAAACCGTAATGACAAGTTATCTTGATAGCTGTATTATGGCAAAAAGTTCAAATTAGACAGGATTTATTATGAACGACATTTATATAATTAACACGCACTCTCACGTAAATATGTTGAGAGAAACTAATATTGACGAAGCAATACAGAATGCAATTGACAATAAAATCGTAACAATTGTACCATCTAGCTCCGTTCAAGACATTTTTGATACTGATAAATTTATAAAAAAATATAACGATGTCTATGGTTATGTTGGAGTTTTTCCAGAAGAAGTTAAGGATTTTTCAGATAAAACCCTCTCAGATATGGAAGAAATAATAAAGAATAACCCTAAAATTATTGGGATTGGGGAAATCGGGCTTGATTATTATTGGGACAAATCGTTCAAAGAACTTCAAAAAGAAGTTTTTATCAAGCAAATTGAGTTTGCGAATCAAATGAACTTGCCTCTAAACATCCACTCAAGAGAAGCACATCTTGATACTTTAGAAATTCTAAAAAAATACAATAAAAACTCCACCGCAATTATGCACTGCTTTTCGGGAAGTTTAGAATTTGCGAGAGAATGTATCAAAGAAGGAATTTATATTGCTCTTGGCGGAGTTGTAACATTCAAAAATGCAAGGAAAACCAAAGAAGTGGCCCAAAATATTCCGCTTGAATATTTGCTCCTTGAAACAGATGACCCATACCTTGCACCTGTTCCATTCAGAGGAACAGAAAATCAACCAATGTATGTAAAATATGTTGCAGAAGAAATTGCAAACTTGAGAGGAATTACACCAGAAGAAGTTGCAAAAACTTCAACAGAAAATGCGAAGAAAATATTTAAGAATATTGAATTCTAATTGAATTTTACAATTTCTGGCTTTTTATTCAAATTTAACTCTATATATTTGAATACATTCAAAACTATTCCAGGTTGAAAGAAATAATTATTATCAACCGGAGTAATCTTTAGCATTCCTTGATTAGTATTAACATTTACAACCGTTGCAAGGAATTGTTTATTCACAGCAGTAAACAAAATATAACCAGACTTTGATTGAATTTCATCAATAGTAAAACGATTGGCATTTATCGCCGCTATTGCCAAATGGAACAAAGAAACATGGTCAGTATTGAACACTTTTGTACAAGTTTCATACTTAACATTTTGTGCCGTAATCAGTGTACTCAAATTCATCTGTTCCACCGCAAAACTCGGAGAACAAGAAATACTAAATACAAAACTCAAAACAACTAAAAATTTTATGATTCTTTCCATGATTCACCTACATTTATATCTACTAACAACGGAACCCTAAGTGGTTGATTAAGTTCCATTGATTCTAATACCAATTTTTTCACGTCTTCTAATTCAGATTTTGCAACTTCCACCACTAATTCATCGTGAACTTGAATAATTAATTTTGATTTTAAATTATTTTCTTTTAATTTCTTTGAAAAATCTATCATCGCAATTTTGATTAAATCTGAAGCAGAACCCTGCATAGGATGATTAATTGCCGCACGTTTTGCAAACTCTCGAACCATCGCATTTGAATTTTCAATCTCATTTTTCAAATATCTGCGACGACCAAAAATTGTTTCAACATAACCTTGTTCTTCAACCAATTTTACCATATTTAGCATATATGCTTGAATTGAAGGATATGTTGCAAAATATTTTTCAATAAAATTGTCCGCTTCTGCAGGTGTAATCTTCAATGCTTTAGCCAAACCGTATTTACTTTGACCGTAAACAATACCGAAGTTTACCGCCTTTGCCTTGTAACGCATTTCTTTGGTAACCTTTTCTATTGGAACATCAAAAACTTTAGATGCCGTCAAAGTATGAACGTCAACACCTGAACAAAAAGCATTGATAAGATGTTTATCCTCAGAAACATGAGCGAGCAATCGTAATTCAATTTGAGAATAATCCGCAGACATAATCAAATAATTTTCTCTATCTTGCGGCACAAAGGCCTGACGAATTTTATTTCCTTCATCTGAGCGAACCGGAATATTTTGCAAATTCGGATTAGAAGAAGAAAGTCTTCCGGTCGTTGTTGTTGTTTGATTATATGTTGTATGAATACGAAAATCCTTTTTATCAATCAACGAAGGTAGAGCCTCTGTATAAGTTGACTTTAATTTTGCATACTTACGATATTCTAATATCAAACGGGCTATTTCATACTCTTCTGCAAGAGCTGTAAGAACTTCTGCACTTGTAGAATTTTTAGCCTTGCCTCGTTTTTTACGAGTTTTCAATTGCAATTTATCAAATAAAATAGCTCCAACCTGTTTTGGCGAATTGATATTAAAACCTTCATCCGCCAAATTATAAATCTTAGTTTCCAAACGGTGAAGTTTAGCATTAAATTCTGCCGTTAATTTCGCCAAATAATCTACATCAACAGACACTCCGGTATATTCCATATCAGCTAAAACATGGGCAAGTGGAATTTCTATATCTGATAAAATATTGTGTTCTTTTTCATCTAACTCGCTATCCCAGTATTGAACAAGTTTGAACAAACTGGAAATAGAATCAGAGGTGTAATTTTTAACAGTTTCAATATCAAAATCGTTAAATTTCGCCTTTTTGTTTTCCGAAACCATAGTCGGCAAAATGTGATCTATACGCTCCATACATTGAATATCAAATTCTGTTGACGCATTAGAATCTTTGATATAACTAGCAAGTACAGTATCAAAGATAATCCCCGAAATATCAACCCCAAAAGATTTAAAAATATTATATTCTTGTTTAAGGTCATGCGTAATTTTTTTAATGTTTGAATTTTCAAAAATTGTTTTCAAACCGGTTATTACAAAATTTGTATCCAACTGTTTTTCGATATGATGATTAAACGGAATATAGTATGCCTTTGTAATTGAATCAGAATTATCTATATTTAAAGAGCCTTCGCTAAATTTATAACCATCATTATAAGCTATAGATAAACCATAAACAGTTGAATTGAGAGCATTCACAACATCAGCAGAAAATCTGAACGCAATAACAGATTTGTTAGACAATTCTTCAACCATCTGAGAAAAATCTGCTTCATCCGTTATCAAGTTTGAATTATGGCTAATTTCTTCTTTATTTACCTCTGCTTGAACAGCTTGTGCAAACAAACCTAATTGCCCGTTAGTTGCTTCCGGAGTAATAATTTGAGAAGATGTTTTTACCTCGTCCGGAATGGAAAGAGTTCCAGATTTGTCAAAAGACTTTAAGATAAACTCTATATTTTTCAAAAAGCTATAAAATTGCATACTACGTAAAAATTCGGTTACAGATGCAATATCTGGCAACTCAATATTAGTCTTTTCAAAATCGAAAGGAATATCAACATCCTGAACAATTGTTGCAAGATATTTACTCAATTCAGCTTGTTCTCTTCCGTTTTCAATCTTTTCTCTGATTGCTTTACCCGAAATTTTATCCGCAGAATTAAGAACATTATCAACTGTTTTAAATTCTGCCAAAAGTTTTACCGCAGTTTTTTCACCAATGCCACGAATTCCAGGAATATTATCCGAAGTATCGCCTCTCAAAGCTTTATAATCAATTACTTGGTCTGGATAAACCCCTAATTTTTCATAAACTTTATTCCAATCATACTCAATAAGCTCACCTTTAGATGGAATAATAACTTTGATACAACCATTTTGTCTTATTAATTGGAATGAATCTTGATCCCCTGTCAAAATATAAACTTTATGCCCAAGTTCACATGCTCTGCGAGAAATTGTACCAATAACATCGTCAGCTTCAAAGCCTTCTTTGGTATATATTGGGATATTAAATGCCTTTAAGCCTTCATAAATCAATCCCATTTGAACACGCATTGGGTCTGGCATTGCCTCTCGATTAGCCTTATATTCGACATATTTTTCAGTTCTGAAAGTATGATGAGAAACATCAAACGCTACTCCGATAGAATCAGGTGCAAGGTTTTCATTTTTTAGGAGGTCAAAAATTGCCTTGAAAAAACCATAAACAGCCCAAGTCGGAGTTCCATCCTTGGTTTTCATATTTGTACGTTCTAAAGCGTAATATTGACGAAACGCAAGTGCATGACCGTCAATTAAAATTAAAGTTTTTGACTCTCCCATCGACTAATCTCCCTTTCTTTAATTTTCGCATAAAAAATAGGGTTTGACAATTTATTACAATATTTTCAAATTAAAACGAGCCTGCAAATAGCAGACTCGTTTATTTTAAATTATTCAAAAATTACTAAGCTGTAATTTCTTTTTCTTTATCAGATTTTGTTGGAAGTTGAACAACTTCGGCATTTTTTCTATTTTTAACCATATCAGCTGTAACAACGAACTTATCGATATTTTCTTTTGTTGGAA
Source organism: uncultured Candidatus Melainabacteria bacterium (assembly GCA_934692295.1). Lineage (GTDB taxonomy): Bacteria > Cyanobacteriota > Vampirovibrionia > Gastranaerophilales > Gastranaerophilaceae > Zag111. The sequence goes on along the minus strand of CAKUTL010000016.1, from coordinate 20,546 downwards.
CATCATACATAACATCAAGCATGATTTCTTCAACAATTGAACGTAATGCTCTAGCACCGGTCTTACGTTTGATAGCTTCTTTAGCAATTAAATCAACTGCTTCCGGTTCAAATTCCAAATCAACACCATCCATTTTCAACAATGCTTGATATTGTTTTAGAACTGCGTTTTTAGGTTCAGTTAAAATCATTTTCAAAGTTTTTTCATTCAACTGATCCAAAACAGCATAAACAGGAACACGACCGATAAATTCAGGAATCAAACCGAATTTCAACAAATCTTCCGGTTGTAATTTTTTCAACAACTTAACAGCATTTGCATCCTTTTCAGCTTGCGACATTGGAGCTTTTGCACCAAAGCCAACTGAATTACCTTCGCCAGCTCTTGCATCAACAATTTTTTCCAAACCAACAAAAGCACCACCTACAATAAACAAGATATTGCTTGTGTCGATTTCGATAAATTCTTGATGAGGATGTTTTCTTCCACCTTGAGGAGGAACGTGAGCAACAGTACCTTCAATCATTTTCAACAATGCTTGTTGTACTCCTTCACCGGAAACATCTCTTGTAATTGAAGTATTTTCACTTTTTCTAGAAATTTTATCAATTTCATCGATGTAAATAATACCACGTTCAGCTTTTGTAGAATCAAACTCTGCGTTTTGATACAAACGAAGAAGAATATTTTCTACATCATCACCAACATAACCTGCTTCAGTCAATGTCGTAGCATCTGCAACCGCAAATGGAACATCCAACATCTTAGCTAAGGTTTGTGCTAATAATGTTTTACCTGAACCTGTTGGACCAACTAATAAAATGTTAGATTTTTGGATTTCAACAGAGTCATTTTTGTTATCTTTGTTGTGTTTTAAACGTTTATAATGGTTGTAAACAGCAACAGACAAAACTTTCTTAGCATCATCCTGTCCAACAATATATTGATCCAAATATTCTTTAATTTCATGTGGCTTTGGAATGGGTTTTTCAGCTTTTTCTGGATTTTCTCCATCAGCAGCACCTTCTTTGTCTTTTTGGTCAAAAAATTCTTCATCCAAAATTTCATTACAAAGCTCAACACACTCATCGCAGATATAAACTTCCGGACCTGCAATTAGTTTTTTTACTTGGTCTTGAGTTTTCCCGCAAAAAGAACATTTTAATTTATCATCATCGTGCTTTGGCATTTTTTATATTATCTCCAATCGATTATTTAATAGCATCACGAGAAATAACTTTATCAATCATACCATATTCAAGAGCTTCTTGAGGAGTCATGATATAATCTCTGTCAGTATCTTTTTCAATCTTTTTAAGAGATTGTCCGGTATTTGAAGCTAAAATTTCGTTCAATGATTTTTTGATTCTGATAATTTCAGCTGCTTGGATTTCAATATCAGTTGCCTGACCTTGAGCACCACCTAAAGGTTGGTGAATAAGAACTCTTGAATGAGGAAGAGCCATTCTCTTACCTTTAGTACCGGAAGATAGAAGGAATGCACCCATAGAAGCAGCTTGTCCTAAACAAATTGTAGAAACATCTGCTCTAATGTGTTGCATTGTATCATAAATTGCGAAACCTGCTGTTACACTACCACCTGGAGAGTTGATGTATAACATAATATCTTTTTCAGGATTTTCACTATCCAACAACAATAACTGTGCAACAACCAAATTAGCTACCATATCATCAATAGCAGTTCCCAAGAAGATAATTCTTTCTCTTAACAATCTTGAGAAAATATCGAATGATCTTTCGCCACGACTTGATTGTTCAATAACAACAGGTACAAAACTCATGATTTAATTCCCTTTCTTATTCTAATATTATACTTATTCTCTACTAAGCTTCAACTGATTCTTTGTTAGGTTTAACTTCTACATATTCAACTTTGTTATTGTCAACTAAGAATGTTCTAACTTTTTCATTAACAATTTGTTGAGATAATGTTTGTAAGAAGTCAGGATTTTGTCCGAATTGTTTTAGCATATCCTGAGCACCCATACCGTATGCTGCAGCCAATTGATCTAACTTTCCAGCAAAATCAGATTGTTCAACAGATACTTTTTCTTCTTTAGCAATTTTATCAATTATTAAAGAATTTTTAATTCTTGTTTTAGCATCTTCTACCAATGTACTATTGAATTCTTCTTCATTACCTTGAGATTTCATGAATGTATCCCAATCAATACCTTGGTAAGATAATCTTTGTTTATAATCAGCTTTCAATGATTCAACTTCTCTATCAATCATTCTTTGAGGAATTTCAACAGAAGAAGATTCAATTACTTGTTTGAATACAGCGTTTTCTGCTGCTGATTTTTTCAAACTTTCTCTTTGTTTTTCGATGTAATCTTTGATATCAGCCTTTAATTCATCAACAGTTGAAAATCTTGTTGATTTTTTCACTAATTCATCAGTCAATTCTGGCATAACTCTTTGCTTGATTTCATTAATTTTAATAGCAAAAGTAGCCGGTTGACCTTTTAATTTTTCATCGTGGTAATCTTCTGGGAATGTAACTTGAATATCAAATTCATCCTTAATGTTATGACCAACTAATTGTTCAGCAAATCCTGGAATGAAGTTTGAATGAGCTAAATCTAGAGCATAACCTTTTGCAGATCCGCCTTGAATAGCTTCACCATTGCAAGTTCCATCAAAGTCAAAAACAACTGTATCTGTTTCGTTTGAAGGTCTATCCAAAACCAATTCCATAGAAGCGTGTTGAGTTAAAAACCCTTCTAATGCTTTGTCAAAAGCACCATCATCTTCAGATGGAACTTCAGCTTTAACTTCTAGATTTTTGTATTCGCCCAATTTAACTTCTGGTCTTGTTTCAACTTCGAAAGTTACTTCTAAATCTTTACCAGTTTCAAATTTGTAATCAGTAATTGCTGGTTGAGAAATAACATCCAATTTGTTATCATAAACAGCTTGACCTAAATATTTTGGAAGAATAATATCCAATGCTTCTTGTCTAATTCTGTCAACACCAACGTGTCTTTCAATAACGGCACGAGGAGCTTTACCTTTTCTAAATCCGTCAATATTTACATATTGAGAAATACGATTAGCAGCAGTGTTATATGCAGAAGTAGCTTCTTTTGCAGGGATAACCATACTTATACTAACCAAATTGTCTTGTTCTTTTGTTAATGTTGATTTCATTTCTAATATCCTTATTTTATACTATACATGCATCTTATCCGATTTTACCGCAAAAAATAATAAAAGCAACTCATACAAAAGGACTACCACTCTCTAAGGCACATTTGCTCACAATTTTTTACAAACACTTGCACTGAAAAAGTATTTGTGATTGAATTTAATTACAATCAGGGTAATTCCTCTTTAACCCGATTGAGGTAAAACAACAAGCGGCGGTTGAATTACCGGCAAATAATACACAAAATAAAGAAGGAAAATTAAAAATGTTAAAAATCAGATTAAAAAGATTAGGTGCTAAGAAAAACCCTACATACAGAGTTATTGTTATCAATTCAACAACTAAACGTGAAGGAAGACCAATCCAAGAATTAGGTCATTACAATCCTAAAACTAAAGTTATGAAATTAGACAAAGCAACAGCTCTTGATTGGATTTCTAAAGGTGCTCAACCTACAGAAACAGTTGCTTACCTTATCAAAAATTGCAACGAAGACGGCACTTTGAACTATGTTAAAAAAGAAACTGTTAAACTTTCTAAAAAAGCATTAGCTAAAAAACAAGCTGAAGAAGAAGCTGCAAAAGCTGCTGCTGAGGCTGCTGCACAAGAAGCTCCTGCTGAAGCATAGTTTTAATCAAGAAAATATGTTAAAAGAGTCCTTGAAAAAGGACTCTTTTTTATTGTTCAGAAATTATTATAATTAAACATTCAATTTATATCCGCCACCATAAATTGTTTCAATATATTTTTTCCCATCTGAGATTTTATCAATCTTACTTCTCAAATGTCTGATATGAACACGGATAGTTTCTATATCATCATCAGGAGAATATCCCCAAATATCTTTTAACAATTTTGCAGATGAAACCATATTTCCATGATTTTGGAATAGCAAATTAAAAATATCAAATTCAATAGGAGTTAATTTTGCCTGTTTTTCACCGATTTTTACGCTATATTGTTCAGGGAGCAAAGTTATTTCACCCAGAGTTAACAAATCTCTGGTTGAAGCTGAAATCGGGATTTGATTAGTGCGTTTTAGCAATGCTCTAACTCGAACTAACAATTCTTCAATTTCAAACGGTTTAACCAAATAATCGTCAACACCGATATTAAAACCTTTTACCTTGTCATTTATTTGTGAAAGAGCGGTTAACATAATGATTGGAGTATCTTTAGTTTCTTCATTCTGTCTAATTCTTTTTGCGACAGTAAAACCGTCAACATCCGGCATCATTACATCTAAAACAACAAGAGATGGAGCTTCTTGTTTTGCCAATGCAAAACCCTTTATTCCATCATAAGCCTGTACAACTTTATATCCCGCAAGTTCCAAATTAACCTTAATTAATTCGTTAATTGCAACATCATCATCCACTACTAAAATCTTATTATTCATACCGAGATTCTATAATAAAAGAGAAAAATTGAAAATACGATTAATAAAACTTAATATACAAATATAGCCAAAAAGTAGCGTATAAGTGTATTTATAACGATTATTATTTTTAACAAAAAATAATAAATAGTCAAATATAGGATAAAATATTTTTTTTAGGGTATTATTGTAATGTACGAAATATACATTTATTTAAGTTATATAAGGAGCAAATAAATTGACAGATTCACCTTTAGACATGTTTCAAAAAAATTCTGAACTAGACGAAATACATTTAGGACAACATGTTTTAGCCGAATTTTTTGAATGTGACCCTAATATTTTGAACAGTATTGACAAGGTTGAAAAATACATGATAGATTCAGCACTAGAATGTGGAGCTACAATCGTTCAAAAATGCTTCCACATGTTTAGCCCATATGGAGTTTCTGGAGTTGTAATCATTTCAGAAAGCCACTTGGCTATTCACACTTGGCCTGAACTTGGCTATGCCGCAGTAGATTTATTTACTTGTGGTTCAAAGTGCGACCCAAAAGTTGCATACGAATTTTTGAAAAAGAAATTCAGCTCTAAAAAAGCAAGTTTCACTGAATTAAAAAGAGGCATAATTACAAAAGACACAATGAAAGTTGTTGAAAAACCTTTTGAAATTATGGAACAAATTGAAAGCTAATAAAAACCCCAAATATCAAATTTTTAATTAAGATAAAAACGTTTAAATAGCCTAACTAGAGAGATTAGACAAGATTTAATATTATCTGGTTAGGCTATTTATATTTGAAATTAAGGTAGTTTACTAGAAATATAAATAGAAAAGGAGAAAAGAAAAATGATGAAAGTAAACAAATTATTTAACTTAACAGAAAACAGCTATAAATACCTAAACGCTGGTAAAGTATATAGTGCAGAAGAACAAAAAGCTGCTAAACAATTTATTAGAAACAACAATGTTGTAATTAACAGCAATGCTTATACAAGCCCATTTAAAGAAACAGGTGCAGCAGTTAATACAATGAAATCAGATATAGACGCAAATGCAAACATTCAATATGCAATTGCTCACGGTGTACCTGCTCAACAAGCAACTAAAATGTTTATTGCATAATCTTATAAAACAGATTTTATAGCAAAAGGAATATAGCTTATCAAATCTTCAGCCATAACTGAATATTCGGTAAGCTCTTCTTTTGCCAAATCTCCGCATAGGCCGTGCAAATAAACACCCAGTACAGCAGCTTCAAATAAATCCATTCCTTGAGCCACAAGACCGGAAATCATGCCTGTCAAAACATCACCAGAACCGGCTTTTGCCATAGAACTATTGCCTGTATTATTTATATATTTCCGACCATCAGGAGAAACAACAACAGTGTTATGTGTCTTCAAAGCAACAATTGCATTATATTTTTGAGAAATTTTAACTGCAGATTTTTCGATATTCGACAAAATTTCTTCTGTAGAACAATTTAAAAGTCTTGCCGCTTCTTTTGGATGAGGGGTTAAAACCACTTTATTAAAACCTCTTTCCATATACTGAGAATTATCTTTAGATAACAAATTCAAACCGTCAGCATCAATTACCAAAGGAATATTTTGAGAAACATTTTCTATCACAAAATCAAATAATTTTTTCGCTTTTTCATTCTGTGATAACCCGCAACCGATAGAAACAACGGATGTCGTATCTGATAAATAATCCTTAATTTCAGATAATGGAACAAAGACAATATTTTGAGTTTGAGCAGCAACATTATCAATTACTCTTTCTGTCGAAGCCAAAAAACAATAACCGCAACCTATTTTTAAAGCTGAAACAGATGACAAATATGCAGCCCCTGGCATATAATCAGAGCCTGCAATATTTAAAACCCGACCAAAAGTCGATTTATTTGAATTTTGAATCCTTTTAGGAAGTTTATAATCCATTTTGCCTTATTGCCTCATATGCAACAATTGCCACTGAATTAGACAAATTCAAACTGCGTTGACCTTCTTTCATTGGAATAGTTCTGGCATGAGAATCTTTGACATATTTGTCAGGCAAACCTCTTGTTTCAGGACCAAAAACAATGAAATCTCCGTCTTTAAATTCAATGTCAGTATATAATTTGTCCGCTTTTGTTGTTAAATAATAAAATGTTCCATTAGGAAATTCATTATACAACTCGTCCATAGACTCCAGTTTATACAAATCAACGCTATCCCAATAGTCTAAACCTGCACGTTTTGTATATTTACTGGATAAAGAAAAACCTAACTTCCCAACCAAATACAAACTCGCACCACAACAAGCACAAAGTCTTGCAATGTTACCTGTGTTTTGAGGAATTTCCGGTTCATATAAAACAATATTCAACTTACTTGGCATCATTAAACAACTTTCCGCTTTCAGCTACAACTGGAATAGCACGAACTACACAGAAAATAATTGCAACCCAAGCCAAAATTACAGCAATTAAATGAATTGGTTGAGCAACTGCTGCAGGTAATGCAGGAATAGCAGCAACAATCAATAATACAAATGCCGCAACTTTTGCAACTGCATAACTGATTCTCATAAATCTTGAAGCACAAATAAATTTTCCCCAAGATGTGGATTGCATAGACTTATCACCAAAAGCAGTCATACCTTTTGATAGGGCAACACTTCTGATACCGTCTGTTGTAAACGCTCTTGCTACACACACAATCGGAAACATTGCATTCAATGCCATATTGCCATCTGCAAGGTAACCCAAAATCGCAAAAACAATCCAATAAGAAAGTTCTACAATTCTATCACCCATAATATCAAGAACGGATCCCCACTCAGAAGACTGATTGAATTTTCTTGCGACATATCCATCAACACCGTCCATAATAAAAGCAATAATTGTTAAAATTACAGCCCATACATATGCACAAGTTGTATGTTTAAACAACAAAGCAATAGCTACAAATGCAACAAAAATTCTACTAATTGAAACAATATTTGCTGCGTTATCTTTAATATTCATTATAAATCTCTCCTACTTTTTAGTTCTTGAAAGAGCAAAATCTACACTATCAAGATTTTTTGCTCTATCCCCTAGCATAATCTTTTCTGCTTCTTCCAAAATACTTACAACAATAAAGCCATTTTCACCATCTGATCTAGCTTTTTTACCAGTTTCACAACAGCTAATAAAGTGTTGGCATTCAAGCTTCAAAGGTTCAATTTCAAGATAATCAAGTTGAACATTTTCACTGCTTCCAGCTTTAAAGTTATCATAAATTGTTAGTTTATGTTCTGCTACGGTATCATCTAAAATTGCAGTCTTTTTAGTTCCTCTTACCAATAATTGAACATGTTTTTTAGGGGTAATCCAACTATCTGTAATATGAGCAATAGCTCCACCTTCCATTTTGATACCGATATGAGTAATATCCATAATATCATTTCCATCAGAAGAACAACCGATTGCAGATAAAACTCTTTCAGGATTTTTGCCTAAAACATAACTAATCATAGAAACATCATGTGGAGCTAAATCCCACATTACACTTCTATCATTTTTGAAGTAATTGATATTCAATCTATCACTTTGAGCATAAACAATATCACCCAAAGCACCTTCTTCTACCAACATTTTTAATCTGTTTACCGCAGGATGGTACAATAACAAGTGTCCAACCATAAGAACCAAACCTTTACTGTCAGCTAAATCTGCCAAATCTCTAGCTTCTTGAGCTACAGTTGAAATAGGTTTTTCAACGTAAACATTTTTACCTGCTTCAAGCATTGCCTTAACAAACTTAAAGTGAGTATGACTTGGTGTAACAACTACTACACCGGTTATTTCTTTTGAATTTAAAATATCATTAAAATCTTTTGTTGTTTTAACCCCCGGATACTGTTCTTTAACTTTTGCGATATTATCATCATCCAAATCGCAAACCATACCCAAAGCGTTCAAGTTGTAGAAATTACGAACGATATTTCGTCCCCACAATCCACAGCCTAATACTGCTATTTTCTGTTCAGTCATCTTTTCCCTAACCTTCTTATATACTAACTATCTTATTCTAATTATAAACCTGAAAAGATTTTTTGCAAATTCTTAACAAGTCAAAAGAGTTGAAACTGTTTTAGTTTCCTCTCTCGTTCATCGCTCTTACACGCATGTTATACAATTCTTCTGCACGTTGATAGAATGTATCTTTATCTTCCGGCGTGAAGAATGTTACCAATTTATCCAACAACGGTTTTGGAACTTCTGATAATTTAACCATTCTATCCAAAACTTCATCCGTCATAGGGTAGAATTGTTTATAATTTTTGTAAAATATATGACGGCATTCAGCTTCCATCTGAGTCGCATGCTTGATAACCTCAGAACCAAGTTTATAAGTCAAAATATTTCGTTCAAAATACAAACCTTTATATTTGCCCAAAAGAAGTCTTATCATCAAATCATAATCCGCCATAAGTTTAAACTTATCATCAAACATTCTGAGTTTATCCAAAACACTACGTTTGAATACCATAGCTTGACGAGCACAAGGATTTACCTGAAAAGTGCTTAACATTGATGGAGGAAATAAGAAGACAAAGCCTTCCGGATGGCAGCAATATGCAGGGAAGAAACAATAATCAGCATTTTCTCTTTCCATTGCATCCACAATATCAGCAATCGCAACAACATCATGGTAAAAATCATCACAGCTTAAAAATGCAACATATTTACCCTTTGCACGCATTATACCTTTATTCATTGCATCAAACTTACCTCTGTCAGGCTCAGAATAAAAATTCAAAAATCCGCTATTTTTGTAATCTTTCAACAATGTAATAGTTTCATCCGTAGAAGCATTATCGATAACAATATGCTCAATATATGGATAAGTTTGTCTGTCAAGAAGATTTACCAATAAAGAAAAATCATCCGTAAGTCCTGAGTCCACAATATTTGATGTCGGTGTTATGACCGTAAATTCCGGTTCGTACATATTTTAATATCCTTATTTAATTAGTAATTTGCGTAAATTTGACGTAAAATTTGTTCTTCAATATTCTTTTTATCAGAAGAAGAAGTTTTAGCGTCGTTTATCATAATATCAAAAGCATAAGTATTACCTTTTCGAGAAGTAATATAACCGGCAATTGCACTTGTATCAGACAAAGTTCCAGTTTTAGCTCTCAAATTATTTTTAAAATATAACATTCTATTTTTTAAAGTTCCCTCCCCAGGAGCCGGAATATATTCTTTAAAATCTTCGAAATTATCCTTTTTAGAAATTGCAACAAGAAAATCAGTCATAAAATCTGAGGTCATAATGTTATTTTTAGAAACCCCGCTACCGTCAACAATTTTAATATCGTCCGTTGGAATATTCATTGTGCCTAAGTAAAATTTCAACATCCCTAAAGAATTAGCAATAGACCCTTTTTCTTCTGCCCATTTCGCTCCGGCTAATTTGAATACAGTTTCCGCAATCAAATTATTACTTGTTTTCAGAATAGAATTCATAGCATCAGAAATTTCATGAGTAACACTTGAAACAAGGTAAACATTTTTAGTCGGTAAAACTGCACTCTGATAACCTTTATAATATTCTATTTTTTGACCACGAATAGCATCGTCCAATCTCAATTTGAAATATCTTTGAAGATTTGGAACAGGCATTTTTATATTTTCAAGTTTAGCTATCTCACCTTTTGCGTCATAAACATTTTGAGAAAAATTAGTATCTTTTACTATCGAAATATTATTCTTATCAAGAGTAATATCCGTCGTGATTAAATTCATAAAAGTCAAAGGATAAAATGGCTTAACTAAAATTGATGGCGGCATATTCTGCATGCCTGGAGTTATTTCTATTTTTATCAAATTTCCATCAAGATTATATGCCCCAAATTTCGGCATTAATGGATTCATTTCATCATCCCATTGCCAACCTTCGCCCCACTCAACATTATCAAATATTGAAGAATCGATATAAAAATTCTTTGGTTCAAAAATATTTTTATCCTTTGCATCAGACATCAATTGTTTTAAATCTGAAGAAGTCAAAAACGGATCTGCACCCAATTTTAAATACAAATCATTATTTACACTTTTGTATAACTTTGTTGAAAACTCATAATCAGCTCCCAAAGTATTAAGTGAAGCCGAAGATGTAACCAATTTCAATGTTGAAGCCGGAATCATAGGAGCTTTTTTATTCAAAGAATAAACTTCCTTACCAGTTGAAACATCCTTCACGCTGACAGATACAGCATCTTTATTTATCAAAGAGCTAATTGTTTTTGTAACATTTTCCGCCTGAACAGAAGACAATGTCAAAAACAATGCAACAAATAAACTAATTATTTTACGCATAATGTTTTCACCTCATAACTAGGTTTTATATCATTTAAAACGGTACATTTATTTCTAAAATCGTACATCTCATCAAATTGAAGAACCGCAGAAGCTAAACCTTCACCTTCCATAATAGAAGAAAGGTCTTCCCCTTTATAGTCAATTATTCTAGATTCTCCCAGATTATATTCGCCATTTTCAATATAACCGCTTTGAGTAAGAGCAACCATATAGCATTGATTTTCTACAGCTCTACATTTTGTCATGACTTCCCAAGGAATAGGTTTATTAGAACCCCATGCGGCACAATTAATCAAAACATCTGCACCTGCTTTTCTATAAGCTCTGTAAATTTCAGGGAATCTAATATCATAACAAATAGTTAAACCGAATTTTATCCCTTCAAGCTCAACCATAACAGGAGAATCACCTGTTGTAATAAACTTACCTTCATCACAACCGTAATATGAGTACAAATGATTTTTTGAATAAGTTGCAACAAGTTTTCCATTTCTATCAATTACCGGACAAGTATTGTAATATTTATCACCGGACTTTGTAATAAAACTTCCCCCAATAATATTAATATTATATTCCTTAGCAATTTTAGATAAAAAACGAATTACAGAACTATCGTTTAAATCCTGAGCGGTTTCTTGAAAATGCGAACAAGACCAACCAACAGTCCAAACTTCAGGTAATACAAGAACATCTGTATTCTCTTTTAAATCATTTTTTAATATATTTTCAACTTTTTCACAATTAGCTTCCACATCCCCAATAACAGAAGACATTTGAAGCATCGTAATTTTTATTTTCTTTTCTTCTTCCATAGTTTTAATTTTTTAGCCTCTTTAAATTTTTCAGGAGCAATTTCAGCCAAATGAAGCAAAGATTGCTTAACTTCTGAGGCAACTTGCTCATCTGTTTTACCCTCTGTATAAATAGGATCTCCATATATATTTAATAACCTGCAAGGACCTAACGGAGTTGACATCCTATCCCAAGAAGGGAAACGAATAAATGTAAAATCAGGAGAGTACCAATGAACAGGGACAATCGGAACATTAGCTTCTCTAGCTAAAACAACGGCACCTGATTTCACTTCATGTAATGGACCTCTAGGTCCGTCAACCATAATAGCAATATTTTCGCCATTTTTTAGTTTTGAAATCATTTTTAAAGTTCCAGAAACAGAACCCTTTCTGTTTGAAGAGCCACGACAAATCTGAAACCCCCAACGTTCGCAAACTTCTGAAATAATTTGTCCGTCTAAAGAATTACTAATTAATATATTTACATTGCTTCTATTTGGTAATCCATGGACACAAAATTGATTTTCATGCCACATTGCATAAATACATGGAGTTATTCCAGGATTATTAAACTCTGTAATATATGTAAATAACTCCTGAGTTTTCATAATTGCATAGGCAATATTTGTAACTTGTTTTAAATTATCTTTATTTATCAGCCTAACCATAATACAACAATGATAGCATAGAAATTGAGAAAATAAAAATTAGTCATAAAAATTTAAAATAGAAAAAGATGGTTGACAATAAAAAATTTTTATCCTAGAATAAGAAACGTAGCCGAAAGATAAAATTTTTCAGCGTGATAATAGAATATCGGGATGTAGCGCAGCTTGGTAGCGCACCTCGCTTGGGACGAGGGGGTCGCACGTTCAAATCGTGTCATCCCGACCATTTAAAAAAGAACCCCTTAAGGGTTCTTTTTTTTTAGTATATAAATTTGATTTAATTAGCTTAGTGGAACTGTTGGTCCTCCGAGTTTTTTATAAAGAGCTTTTGCCTCATCCGAAACTTTTACTCCAGATATAATTCTTGCAAATGTTTCTGCAACAAATTCCCCAGGACCATAACCAGCATATGTAGAAACACTATATGCTGCCTGTAAATCTTTCTCATTATCGACCCATTCTTTCAATTCTTTTGGGTATTTATTGTAATCATGATCAAAATCCGCAATTGTCAGGCAACGAGGTTTCATATCCTGTAAATGCCCCAGCTCATGGTATATGGTTCTAAATGGAGAATTATCTTGAATATCCCCAGTGATAACAATATGTTGTTTTAACTCAAGAGGAAGATTTTTAAGAATATTAAATTGTTCTTTTATTGGCAAAGATTTTATTTTGTTCATATCTAATGAGATATTATGTTCCTTGCAAAATTTTTGAGTTTCAGGAACATTCAAAATCTGCTTTAAATATTTAACAGGAGTAAATGCTAAAGAATTTACAGCATTCATAACCGAATCTAGAGAGTTATATAAACTAATTTTATCTTTTAAAGTTGTTATTTTCCCTTTTTTATACTCTGAAACTTGTTTTATTAAAGAATTTATAAATTCCCTATCAATCAACTTAGCATAACTATATTGAAAATCACCATTTTTTTCACCAATAAAGGTAAATATATTCTCTTTTTCCAATTCACAATTCAGTAAATGTTTTTTGAATAGCTTTGTCCATATCTCCAAATACAGTTTTATTCAGCATAAATACACCCTTAAAAAAGCCCTGCCGAGTAACAGCTGCAAGATATTTATCACCACAGTCCATATACGAAATTATTTTAGGCAAACGGATTTTACCCTTGAGGCTATTAGAAGTATTTACAATTCCTTCATTTATATAATTTATAATCTCAACATCACTTTTAGAAAAAGCAACATAATCCTTTATTCCAAGTGTTTTTCGCCCAAATTTAACAGCTTCTTCAACAGTTTTTGCAGGTTGGAAATCAATATGTTCCGCAAGTTTAAGGGATTTTGAATATCTGTTTTTTGCAATCAAAACCCATAAAGACGGAAGAGCAACTGCTGCAGCAGAAATCCAATGCCAGCCAATTTCACGGTCTTTATGCGTATTAGTGTTTTGAGAAGAGGATTTTACAAATTCATCAGGCTTTGTCGCAGCAGAAACAAGAACCTTATTATTTTGAGGAGTTGTTTGAGGGGACAAAGGCTTAAAAATTAAACTATTTTGGAATTGTGATTGAATTGAATCCACTTCTACTCGCTTTCTCAAAATATTGAAAATCCATAAATATAAAAACTTGCTAATCTATTAAAATCAATCTTCATAATATTTAACAATAGATTATTTGCGTAATGATTTTGCCCATGATAAAATTAAGTAGCCTAAAAATTAAGGCTTGTTATTAAATTAGATGAGGGATAGAGAAAGTGGATTTTATTTCATACACAATAAAATTTTTGAGCTTGTTAGCTCATTTTGTAGGAAACTACGGTTTAGCAATCATTTTATTAACTATTATTGTCAGACTTGCAATGTGGCATTTGAACGTTCAACAACAACGTTCTATGAAAATGATGCAATCATTGCAGCCCAAAATGAAAGCTATTCAAGATAGATACCAAAGCAATCCGCAAGTTATGCAACAAAAAATGATGGAGTTCTACAAAGAACACAAATTCAATCCAATGGGCGGATGTTTACCATTACTTATTCAAATGCCAATATTCATTTTGTTGTATTCCGCATTGATTAGCCCACAATTTATTCAAGTTGCAGGAGACCAACATTTCTTATTCATCAAAAGTTTGGCAACAACAATGAGAGCAACTGCAGGAATTTCAAACAATGGAATTCTTGGAATTGATAAAAATGACAAACTTGTTCTTGGGAATACCGCAACAGTATATCTTCCTGGAGAAGTTATTAAAAACGTAAAAATTACAGACCCAACTCAAGGTGTTGAAGTTCAAGGTGAAATTGAACCGGGAAAGGATATTGACTTAGCAGTAAGTCTTGACCATATCAAGTTAAAATTCAGCCAACAAGACAAAATCGAAAAAGCTGATTTGACAGTTACAAACAGCAACATTAGAGAAAATGAAACAATTTCATTTGTTAGAGATGGCGGAGTTTTAAAAGCAACAGTTCCAACTGTTCCGGTTAACAAAACTCTTCACTGGGATGTAATTGTTCTAATTTTATTGTTTGCAGTTACAATGTTCATTTCTCAAAAGATTATGATGTCTATGACAAAAACAGAATCTTCTGACCCAACCCAACAAGCATTACAAAAATCAATGGGAACATTTATGCCATTGATGATTATTGCAACATTTGTGATAATCCCAATTCCGGCAGGTGTATTGTTATACTTAATTACAAGTAACATTATCCAAATTCTTCAAACAATTCTTATCAACAAACAACTTGAAGTTGAAGAAGAAAGAAGAAAAAATGGAGTTTCTGATACAGAACTAAAAAATGCGAAAAAAGTAAACGATAAGAAATAATTAAATAAACACGAAAATATTTAAACAGCTCCAATTTGAAAGATAATTGGAGTTGTTTTATGTATAATAGATTTAGAAAGAATAGCTAATAAAAGAAAGAGAAAATAATGAATATATCAGAATTCGACTACGAATTACCAGAAGAGCTTATTGCACAAATGCCGGCAGATAAAAGAGAAAATTCAAAAATGCTTGTCCTTAATAGAAAAGAACAAACCATTGAACACAAGCATTTTTTCGACATTGTTGATTATATAGATAAAGACACTTTACTCGTATTGAATGATACAAAAGTTTTACCTGCCAGACTTTACGGTCATAAGGATACGGGGGCAAAAATTGAAGTATTCTTGCTAAATAAAGCACAAGACGATAGTACAATTTCAACAGAATGTAATAATGTTCAAACAGATGGAAAAACTTGGGCGGCTTTAATTAAACCGTCAAAAAGAGTTAAACCTGATACCATAATCAAAATTAGTGATGAATTAAGCATAAAACCTATAAAACGTCTTGAAGATGATGGGGAATGGTTGGTAGAACTCATTTATGATGGAGATATGATTGAAATTTTGCACAAAATCGGGAATATTCCACTTCCACCATACATTGAAAGAAAATTAACAAGCGAAGAACTAAAACAATTTGATAGAGAAAGATACCAAACCGTTTACGCAAGAGATGAAGGTTCTGTAGCTGCTCCAACAGCAGGCTTACACTTTACAAAAGAAATTCTGCAAAAACTAAAAGACAAAGGGGTAGATATAGCATACGTAACCCTAAATGTTGGACTTGGCACATTTAGGCCTGTAAAATGTGAGAATATTTTAGAACACAAAATGCACTCTGAAACATTTTCAATTAGCGAAGAAACAGCAAAAAAAATTAACGAAGCAAAAGCACAAGGAAAGAAAATTACGGCAGTAGGAACAACAACAGTTCGCACACTTGAAACAGCTTATCAAAAATACGGCTGCATAAAAGCATGTCACGACCATTCAGAGTTATTCATTTATCCGCCATATGAATTTAAAGTTATTGATAATTTGATAACTAATTTCCACTTGCCAAAATCAACATTATTGATGCTTGTTAGTGCATTAGCGGGGAAAGATTTTATTTTCAAAGCATATTCAGAAGCGATTAAAAATAAATATAGATTTTTCTCATACGGTGATTGCATGTTTATTAAATAAAATCCGCTCCAATTAATAAAAATTTGACAAATTTTATTCTATCATTAAATCATGTGGAGGATACATTATTTTTAAATATTGAGTAGAATGATAATGTATATGGGAGGTAGTATAAGAGCATGTTCTCTGAAATGATACAAAATTTGTTAAACTCTGGCGGTAAACAAGCAGCAATGCAACGTACAACACAAATAAATAAGTACGTAAATAGTATGAACCGTCAATTGAATCCTAATCAAAGTGTGAATAATAGTCCATTGGATACAATCTATCCCCCTGGAGCAAATAATGTTCAATCTTTTGAAAAGGTATTGTCTAGTGCAACCCAAGCAAATTTTGGTTCACTACTTCTTAATCCTCAATCAATGAATGTTAATGGAAATATCTATTCAGGTAATGACGACATTGACACTAGCAACTTGATGAACAATAAAATCTTAATGAATGCAATCAACGAAGTTAATGATGCAAGAAGGGATTATTCAAAAACAAGTTCTAACATAACAAATAAAACTCAACTTTTAGGCATGATAAACCAAGTAGCACAACGTCATGGCGTTGATGAAAAACTTGTACAAGCCCTTATTAAGCAAGAATCTGGGTTTAATCCCAACGCAACATCTAAAACAGGAGCAATGGGTTTGATGCAACTTATGCCATCAACTGCTAAATCACTAGGAGTTAAAGACCCATACAACGCAACTCAAAATGTTGAAGGCGGAGTTAAATATTTAAAATCAATGTTAAATAAATATAACGGGAATGTAATTTTAGCACTTGCAGCATACAATGCAGGACCTAATGCTGTTGACAAATACTCTGGAGTTCCCCCATATAAAGAAACTCAAAATTACGTTAAAAACATCTTAGCAAATTATTTATAATTGTAAAGAAAATGTTATAAATGCTTTTTATTTATCAATTTTAAGATTCCAAAAAACTTTATATAATAGGGAATAAATAAAGGAGATTAATATGGGATCATCTAATATTATGAAAGTTCTGTCAACTTATATCCAAAAACCAGTGACACGATTTTGGGAGCAAACGTCGAATATTGTTGAAGAAGCACCAGTTCAAAAGTTAGTAAAAGGAAAACTAACATATCTATTTAATTCAAAAACAAATCATACTATTATTAGAGATTCAAATCAAAAAATGTCAATTGTAATGAATGGACACTATCCAGAATCAAGTTTTATTCAATTTGGGCTTAAACCTAATAATATTCAAGCTTTCGGAGATGCTAACGTTGAAAAAGTTGTTAATGCAAAAGCAAGGAGAATTGATTATCGAAAAGAAGGTCATGATTTTTGGCCAACATTAACTCAAGCCAATTCAGAAACACGACAACTTTAGTTTCGTAATACTAAACAAAAAGAGGTCTTAGATATAAGACCTCTTTTTACTCTTTGGAATTTAAAAGTTTACAATTTTGACAATACGTGTTGTAATCTATCGAGTTTTCGATTATCTGTACCTATTCCACAAAGCAACATTGTAGATTTTTCATTTGTTTTTTCATCTTCAATATCAAAATCTTCATAAAGCATTTCAGATAATTCATACCCAGAAATTCCAGGAACTTTAATCAATACTTTTGTTGGATCATCCCCAAAGAACTCACAACCACGACATTTTTCTCTCATTTTGTCTAAACGAGTAATCAAATTATCAATTTCTTTTCTTCCTTCTCTTGAATCCAAATACTCAATATTAGCTTCAATTGAGGCAAGCAAAGGATATGATGGAGATGTGGTCATGAACATATTCAATGCTGGTTCAACGTCAATTTCACAATTGCAATGCAACAGTGCAGTTGGGTTTAACCCTCCTGCAGTTTTATGCAAAGATTGAACTGTAAAATCCGCAACATTAACAGCTGACAAAGGAAGCTTATCTGAAAATGGATACAACGCTCCATGAGCTTCATCGACAATTAAAAAGGCATCATGTCTTTCACAAACCGCTTTAATTTCTTCAATATCAGAAATTATACCCTCATAAGTAGGAGAAGTAATAATTACAGTACGAATATTATATCGGCTCAGATAAAACTCAATAACTTCCGGTTTAGTTTCTAGAGGAACACCCCATTCTGGATCAATTTCTAAATCATAAGTCAAAGCTCTGGCTCCAGCAAGACGTACAGCATTAAAATGACAGGGATGAGAGTTTGAAGCAATTAACACCTTATCACCTACTTGGGTACAGGATAAAACCGCAGCAATAATACCACTCGTTGAGCCATTTGTTAAAAATGTTGTTGAATAAGTATGGTAAATTGACCTTGCCCATAACTGAGTCATTCTCAAAGCCTCTTGAGGATCTTGGCACTCTGTTTCAGAGATATCAATTTTATACATATCCTTCAAAGGATGATAAATCCCACCTTTTTGAGAATGAGAAGGTGTTGTAAATAAAGTTTTAACTGTTTTTGTATCAAGTAATCTAATTAAGCTCATAAGTTCCTACTTATTCTTAATTTCAACACTACGTTTTGCACAGAACTGAGTCAAAATCATTTTGTCATGGCTAGATTTATAAACAAATTGGCCAGACACTGTATATCCACCCTCTTCCATGCGTTTTTCAATTCTTATTGGCTGAAATTCGCAATCAACATTCAAAGAATCAGAAAGTGGAACAGAAACGGCATAAGATCCATCAATATTCAAGTTAAAATTAGTTTTGAATTTCATACCACCAGCAGAAATATCAAGGGTCGAAATATCGTAATTATTTCCATCCAAATGTAATTGCAAATCATGAAGGAATTTGATACGAGTATATTGACGTCTTTGCAAAAATTTATGTTTTGCCGGACTTGCTATAATCAATGTTTTGCCGTTGATTTCTTTTGCATAAGAATCAAAATACAACTTACCATGAGGGGTTTGAGTATAAAATTCACAATAAGTATTTAGCAAAATATTTTCAGGTTCATATTCAAGCTCAAGAGTAAAATCCCCAGCTCTAACGGCTGTAACTTTACCTCTATTAGCAAATTTATAGTCTTGCGGAATTAACAATACTTCTTGATTTTCAACAACTAATTCTCTCATCTGTATCCTTTCAAATAATATATAAATGTACTTTGATTATACACTAATAAAATAAATCAGGCATAATGTTAAGAAATAAAAAAGAAAAGCCCTCGTTTTAAAACAAGGGCAGCTGAGCAATCAGAAGAGTTGAGGATTATATTTAGATGATATAAATATTCTAAAGAACTTTCATTATGCAAAATAGCTAAATATTTCTGAAAATATTACCTAATGGGACAAAATTATTTGATTTTTTTTTGAAAAACGTGATAAAATATTCTTAGGAAAATAAGGAGTTTTTATGAAAAGAACATTACTTGGATTAACAATTTTAAGCTTTATCGGGTTATCAACAAATGGAGCATTTGCAAGCTATTATTACCAAGCTCCAAATGCTGGAAATATGAATTTCTACCCAATGATGCAAAGACAAATGGAACAACAAGAAACACTTGATTTTGTAAATCATCCAGAAGAATACAAAGAAAAAAGAGCGAAAAAAGATGCTCAACTTGATTACGAAGAAGGAAAAGTTAACCAAAACGTAAATCCTTATTACAAACCAACATCTTTCAATTTAAAACAGAAAGAAGATTTGCCATTGCAAAAACCGATGGAATTTTCTAAAGATGAAAATGGACAAATTAGGATACAGGGAATTAAATAAAAATGAAAAAACTAATCATTAAATGGATTATCTTCGCATTGATAATAATGGGTATATGTTATTTCCCAGGTTTAAAAGTTGATAGCTTCTGGTTTGCAATGCTTATTGCAGCAGTAATTACACTAATCAATATTTTCATTAAACCAATTGTTAAATTATTAACTTTCCCAATAAATCTATTTACTTTTGGATTGTTTAATCTTGTTATTAACTTCGCAATGTTGTATGGAATTGCATACTTTATCCCACAATTTCATATGGATAATTATTTGAGCGGATTTTTCGCATCAATAATTATTGCAGTTTCTTATTGTATTTTGAAAAAGATTTAATGTTTATAAAGATTTTTTCGTAAAAAAGCGTAAGGTCAATAATTTCCTTACGCTTTTCTTATTTATAAACAATATTGAACGCTATTTTATTTTTACAGTCGGAACAACAGACAT
>CAKUTL010000015.1 GCA_934692295.1 uncultured Candidatus Melainabacteria bacterium | reverse complement strand
ATTAAAGAAATAAACAATCATTTTGGTTGTCATTTAGAAGATAAAATTGCGGATTATATTCTTTCTATGGCAGAAAAACATCTATTAGTTAATGTATAAAGTTCAAAGGTTTTTATTTAACTCTAGAAAATACTTCAACATCAATATCATCAAAAGTATTTGTATTGAAATATGCACAAGATGCAACCATTGCAGCATTATCTGTGCAGAATTTCATTGCAGGTGCATTCACTCTGTATCCATCTTTTTCAAGATTAAAAACTTTTTTACGAATTTCTGAATTTGCTGCAACTCCACCAGCAATAACTACTTGTTTGTAGCCACGTTCTTGAGTTGCTTTTTTTAATTTCTTAACAAGAGTTCTAGACACATCTTCTTGAAAACTTGCACATATATCTTGGATAACGTTTTCTGGTAATTCTGGGCATTCTTCGGTGCAATATTCAGTCTTTAATTTCTTTACAAGACGAAGTACTGCTGTTTTAAGTCCGCTGAAAGAGAAGTTGTAACCATCAACCTTTCCTTCTGGAAGTTCGTAAGCTTTTGGATTTCCAACTTGTGCGAGCTTATCTAATCTTGGTCCTCCAGGATATGGAAGTCCAATTAGTCTTGCAACTTTGTCATATGCTTCTCCTACTGCATCGTCAATTGTTTCACCAAGAATTGTTTGTTTTGAATAAGATTCAACATCAATAATTTGTGTGTGTCCACCACTAACCAAAAGAGCCATAAATGGAGGCTTAATATCGGTATCAATATAATTTCCGCAAAGGTGTGCGTTAAGGTGATTAACTCCGATAAACGGTTTGTCATGAACAAGTGCTAAAGTTTTAGCGGCATTAAGTCCAACTAGCAAACAGCCAACGAGTCCAGGCCCAACTGTTCCAGCAAATGCAGTAATTTGCTCTGGTTTTAGTCCAGATTGCTCAAAGGCTTCTTGGACAATAATATTTATTGCATCAAGGTGTTCTCTTGCTGCAATTTCTGGAATAACCCCGCCAAATTTTTCGTGTGTTTTAATTTGAGAAGCTACGACATTTGCGACTACTTCTCTTCCATTTTTCACAATTGCACAAGCTGTTTCATCACAACTTGATTCAATTGCCATAATATAATTATCATATCCCGAATCAGGACCAATTTTTACTGTTTGTTCGCTAAATAATGTTTTCTTTTCCATAACCTTATTCTACTACAAATGGAAAAATATACAAAAATTTATTACCAAGGATAATCTCTTGCGATTGTCCAGTTATCATACATAATTAGTCCTGCACAAAACATTCCTCTTCCATTTTTGTTACAACCTAAATTCCAACAAGTTGAATTTTTGTACCAGTTTCTATCAGGATTATCAACTGTCGGTGCACAACCTACTTTGGCTGCCCACTTTCCTCTTGGTGCAAGTCCATGTCTTTGATCTACTAATAAATAAAATGTGTCTTTACCAAACTGATTTGGCTTAGAATAAATGCCGTTTATATCAACTAAAAGTCCTCTGCTATAGGATTCTTCTGAGTGGTCATCTCCTCCAGTAATAATATCTACCCCATTTAATAATGTATAAACTTTACTTCCTCCAAATCCTGGACGCAGTAGAGCTAGACCCGTTTCTCTATTTCCAGAAATTTCTTTATATGGAATAGCTTTTTTATCTGAAAGATCTTTAAAAGTATCTTTTTGATATTTTATATAGTTTACTATATATGTTTCAAACCAATCATCTTTTGTAAAATCCCAACCCGATAAATCCCCATTATCTGCTTCTGACATCCGTATTGCTTGTGCAATCTGAGAGTATGCACCTTTTAATCGGGTTACGGTTTCTTTTTTCTGGGCATTTGTAATCAGTGTTGGAATTGTCATTGCTGCTACAACTCCGATGATACCCAAAGTAATCAATACTTCTGCAAGAGTGAAGGCTAAATGTTTTGCACTTCTGTCATTTGAAACCATAAATCTCCTTCTATTTGTAAAGTAATATTATTAAACATTTATTATAAACAATAAAAATTTATTACAAATAATAATATTTATGACATGTAATCAAAAAGATGTCAATATAATTCCAAAAATATATAATTTAGTTATGAGTGTAAATGAAGACTTTAGAATTTTATTGATAAAAGAGAAATTAACGATAACGGAGTTTGCTAGGTTGGCAAGTGAGCAATCTGGCAAGAAATATACTGTTTTCGGTATTTCTCAAAAGTTGGCTCGTAATTCAATAAAATATGATGAGATGAAATTTTTTGCTAAAGTCTTGGGTTATGATATAAAATTCGAAAAAATTGATGAGTAATTTTTCTTTTTATTAAATAGAAATTCCTTGTGATACTCGTATAGTGTGTATTTCCCTCTATTGTAAAGTTATGTAACGATATGCAATAGATATAGCAATTATATACTCCAAAAATACTTTATTAATATGTAAGCGATAAGCAAACAATAAAAAAGATTAAATAAACACGAGACATAAATTATACACTACCTACTACACACTAACCTTCTACACACGAGGAATTGAAAAAGATTCCAAACTCTTTCCAAAAGAAAGGGTTTTTTTTTTTGCTCATTTTTTTTGTTAAAAATTAACTATTTCTTAATTATTCAATGAGTTAGAATACTTGATTAGTTTTTTTGTTGATGGTAATATCTGCATGTTATAGTAGTATAATATGTTACACATAAAGAAGGAGTAAAAACTTATGGTAAACGTAGCAATTAACGGTTTTGGTAGAATCGGCCGTAACACTTTAAGAGCCGCTATCAAAGAAGGTATTTTTGACAAAATTAATTATGTAGCAATCAACGACCCAGGTCTAAAACCTGAAGATGCTGCTAGAATCTTTAAATATGATTCAGTTATGGGTAAATTTGATGGTACTGTTGAAGCTTATGAAGAAGGTATTATCGTTAACGGTAAAAAAATTAAATTCTTCGCTGAAAAAGATCCAGCTCAATTACCTTGGAAAGATTTAGGTGTTGAAGTTGTTGTTGAATCAACTGGTTTCTTCACAGATGCAACTAAAGCTCACGCTCACATCGATGCTGGTGCTAAAAAAGTTATCATTTCAGCTCCTGCTTCAAACGAAGATAAAACTATCGTTTTAGGTGTTAACGAAAAAGAATACGATCCAGCTAAACACAACGTTATTTCAATGGCTTCTTGTACAACTAACTGCTTAGCTCCAGTTGCAAAAGCTATCAATGACAAATTCGGTATCGTTAAAGGTTTGATGACAACTGTTCACTCATACACTGGCGACCAAAGAATCTTAGATGCTGGTCACAAAGATCCTCGTAGAGCTAGAGCTGGTGCTTTGAACATTGTTCCTACAAAAACTGGTGCTGCTAAAGCTGTTGCATTAGTTCTTCCAGAATTAAAAGGAAAATTAGATGGTTTCGCTATGAGAGTTCCTACTCCAGACGTTTCATTAGTTGACGTTGTTTTCGAAACTGAAAAGAAAGTTACTGTTGAAGAAGTTAATGCTGCTTTGAAAGAAGCTGCTGATGGTCACGTATTGTGCTATTCAGATGAACCATTAGTTTCAACTGACTACATCGGTTCACACCAATCTTCAACTGTTGACTCTTTATTAACAAGAGTTATGGGTGACAACATGGTTAAAGTTATTTCTTGGTATGATAACGAATGTGGTTATTCTACAAGATTAGCTGAAACTACATTGATGGTTGCTGAAAAATTATAATTGATTTTATAATTTTGGAAATTACAAAATCGGTCAAGATTAAATATCTTGACCGATTTTGCATAATATGATATTATTTGTCTGTGCATCATTTTTTAAAAGGGTTTATCTTATGAAAAAATATGTTGTAATTTCAACAATGATACTATTAGGACTTTCTGTATTCGCAAATGACGGTAGACTTCCAGGTTCATCTATTGCTGATACAAAGTTGCAAGCAGATACAATTGGTACAGTATATGCAGCATCTTCTTTTGTATTGAAATCTAATTGCTCTAATTTTAATATTACTAATACGATATTAAGGTCAAAACCTGAATATAACAAAGTATATCAAGGAAAACGATATGCCAGTAGTAAATGGAAAGAAGATTGGGTTGTTAATGCCTGTGGTCGAAATGTAGTTGTTCCTGTTGAATTTATTCCTGATAAAACGGGATTAGGGACAACTTTTATGATAACCCCAGAGAATATTCAGGTAAAATAACACTCAACTGTCACACTGAACATTAGGAACAGTGAACGAAACGACATGAAGTCATATTTAAAGATTCATGTGTTCAATTAGACTTAAGCAAAACTGTAGTGCCATATAACTCGGAAGTCCAATACTTCCTTATTTTACAACTTTATTCAATCCGTGCGGTTTATCTACGTTTCGGTGCATTCTCAATGCAATTTGCAGTGCTAAAAGTTGTATAATAATTGCAATACAGAAGGTTTTTACAATTGGTTTTTCGCAATCAATATTTATATTGTAAGTTGATTTAACTTGATTTGTTCTATTTCCAATTACACAAATTGGCGGATTATAGCTTTCTTTTATTTTATTTAAGTTTTTAGTTGCTGTATAAGTCAAGTCATCATTCAAAATATAAACAAGTACTGCATTTTTGTTATTCAAAACGGCAACATGACCGTGCATGAATTCTCCTAAAATTGCAGACGTTGTATTAATATATGACGTTTCTTTGATTTTTAGGGATGCTTCCTTTGCGAGGGCATAAGATTGTCCGTCGGCAGTCATAATTATATTCTTGTATTTTGATAAAAATCTTGCAAGTTGTTTGATTTTTGGTTTTAGTTCAAATGCTTTATTAATATATGATGGAATTGTTTTTAAGTCTAATATGTAGTCATATACGTCAATTCCTTTATTTTGTGCAAATTTTAGGGCTAAAAGTGTTGAGCATAACAATTGAGAAGTGAAGGATTTTGTTGCCGCAATACTTTTTTCTTCTCCTGCAAGACATGCAATTTTATAATCAGAAGCATTCCAAATTGTAGAATTTTCTTTGTTTGTAATACAAAGAGTTTTTACCCCGTGTTCTTTTGCTTTTTCTAACGCACTATTTGTATCGGTTGTTTCGCCTGATTGGGTAATGAAAATGTATAGAATATTTTCATCATGTGCAATCGTATTTTCGAGTAAGAATTCACTTGAATATACTGCACTTGCTTCAATTTTTGAAATTGTTCCAAATAGTTCTGCAGCATATCTTGCGCAATGGTATGAAGAGCCGCTTGCAACAAGAATTATTCTATTGATATTTTGCGGTAAATCAATAGAAATATTTCCGTCAGAAGCTACGTACGCTTCAATGATATGTTTTGAAATTTCGGCTTGTGCTAAAATTTCTCTTTCCATACAAGTTCTTTTTTTTCTAAAATTAAAAAGCATTTCTCTTTCCTTCTCTTTAATCAAAAAGGTCATAGAACTAGAGCTACGACCTTTTTGTTATTTATTCAAAATTATCCAATAATTTCCCTAAGTAGTTGGTTAACTGTTTTAGGGTTAGCTCTACCTTTAGTTTCTTTCATAATTTGACCTACGAAGAATCCTAATAGGTTTGTTTTACCGTTTTTATAAGCTTCAACTTCATTTGGATGAGCATCAACAACTTTTTGAACAAGTTCTTTAATAGCTCCTTCATCTGAAATTTGGCTCAAGCCTTTCTTTTCAACGATAACAGATGCTTTTGTTCCATCTTTTAACATTTCAATAATGATTTGTTTACCGATGTTATTTGAAATTGTTCCTTTTTCAATTAACGCAATTAACTCAGCTAAATTTTCTGGAGTTAATTTTGTATCAGTGATTTCAATATGGTCTTCTTTTAAGTATGCCGCAATTTCACCCATAATAAAGTTAACTGCTGTTTTAGGATTAGCTCCAAGTTCAAGAACTTTATCAAAGAAAAGAGCCAAGCCCATTTGTTCAACAATTACACTAGCATCATATTCGCTAAGACCAATTTCTTGGTATCTTGCACGCTTTTGACTAGGTAATTCTGGCATTTCTGATTTGATTTTTTCAACCCATTCTCTAGAAATTTCTAATGGCATCAAATCAGGTTCTGGGAAATATCTGTAATCGTGAGCATCTTCTTTACCTCTCATTGAACGAGTTTCACGAGCATTATCGTCCCACAATCTTGTTTCTTGAACAACTTGACCGCCTTCTTCAACGATTTCAATTTGTCTTTCGATTTCGTATTCAATTGCTCTTTGTAATGCTGCAAATGAGTTTACGTTTTTGATTTCTGCACGAGTTCCGAATTCTTTAGAGCCTTTTGGCATAATTGAAATGTTTGCATCACATCTCATTGAACCTTCTTCTAAGTTTCCATCGCAAACACCGATATATCTAACGATATTTCTCAATTCTTCCATGTAGTTTTTAGCTTCTTCAGAACTTCTCATATCTGGTTCTGATACGATTTCCAATAATGGAGTTCCTGCTCTGTTCAAATCAACAAGAGAATATGTTGAGCCTGCAAGTCCATTCGCTCCTGCGTGAACAAGTTTACCTGCATCTTCTTCTAAGTGAGCACGGGTAATACCGATTCTTTTTCCGTTAATATCTAAGTGTCCGTTTACACAAATTGGCTCATCGTATTGAGAAATTTGGTAACCTTTTGGAAGGTCTGGATAGAAATATTGTTTTCTATCAAATTTGCAACGTGAAGGAATTTCACAGTTTAAAGCCAAACCTGTTAAAATCCCCATATTAACACATTCTTTATTTAAAACAGGTAAAACGCCAGGCATACCCAAAGTAATTGGACTTGTTAAAGAGTTTGGTTCTTGCCCGAATTCATTTTTATCTGGTGCAAATATTTTAGATTTTGTTTTCAATTGTGCGTGAACTTCTAAACCTATCACGACTTCATATTTGTCTCTTAGTTCTTGATCCATTGTTATTTTATCTCCTTATTTGACTTAATTTTACCACAAAGGGCTAAATATTGCAGTAAAATTATTGGATTTTATCTTGCGTATATTGCGTTTTTATCAACATCTAGGGATGATGGTTCATAATTTTTTAAATATTCAATAGCTTCAGCTGGAGTTTGTGCTATATAGTAAATTTTTCTCATATTCTTATTGGCAAATTTTTGTTCAATAATTTCTTCAAAAAATTCGTTTAGTTTACTATAAAAGCCGTTTGTATTTAAAATAATGATAGGCTTTTTGTTATACCCCAATTGTTTTTGAACAATCATTTCTGAAATTTCTTCTAGGGTTCCGAAACCTCCAGCAATGGTTATAACAGCATCTGAAATTTCATCTATTTTTGCTTTGCGTTCTCTCATTCCAGTCGTTATGATAAATTCATCACAGCCTTCAGTGAAAACTCCCATATTATGAAGTTTTTCCGGCATCACTCCAGTAATTTTTCCGCCATATTCTTTGACTTTGGAAGCACAAGCCCACATTAAACCTAGGTTACTTCCTCCATATACAATGTCGTAATTATTTTGTCCTAATAATTTCCCGAGTTCTTTTGCATCTTCGTAATATACTTCATCTAAGAAATTTGAAGAAGATGCAAATACACAAACTCTTTTTATATTATTATTCATTAAATTCTCCACCTATTCGATAGTAATATGAGCAAGATACGCCGGTTCCTGTTTCTGAGCAATCTTGTTTTACATTATCAATATTCCAACCTGCACCTATTGGAGTGATTTTACCATCAACAAAAATGTTAATTCCGTAAATATCTTTTCCCCAAGTGTTTGGACCTTTTAAACCATTCATATCAAATAACATGATAAATCCCGGATGATAAATATCGTCGTCTTTAATATCTTTGATTCCGATAATTTGACCATTGCTAGAATTGTATAATCTATCAAAATAGAATGGATCTGTAGGTTTAACTTTATTTCCATTCATATAATATTGATTATAAGTTGTTTTCAGGGCATCTTCTTCTTGAATTCTGAGATATGGTTTTACTAATGTAATCATTAGTTGTTCTCTTGCTTCGTTTGTTTTTGCTCTATGGAATCCTTTTACTATATTTTCGTTTGCTTGTGCAGTCATCGCTGTAAACATATAATCAACTTTGTTATATGTTTCATTCCATTTGTGAATATATGTAGCTTCTTTTGACGTTATGAATGATGAAGGTATCAAAAGAAGAATAATTGCAAAAATAACAAAGATTGTTATTGAGTATTCAATTTTCCAAAATCGTTTTCTCATAAGTTTTTATGCCATATCAATTCTTTTTTTCTCTGCTACAAGTTTTTCGTAAACCCATTCAGGAACAAAGTTCTTACCAAGAATAATTTGTCCATTCATGATGTTTGGTGCATGAAAATCTGAGCCTCCTGTAACAATAAGCCCAAGATTTTCGGCCATAGAAGAAAAATATTCTACACAAGCCGGAGAATGTTTTCTGTGATACGCTTCGATGCCTCGAAGTCCGTAATTCATAAGTTCTTTAATTAACGGTTCTGCAATTTCCAAATCATGTGGATGTGCTATTACCGGAACTCCACCTGCATCATAAATTATTTCTACCGCATCAAAAGGAGTTACTGTCTTTCTTTGAACGTAAACAGGTGAATCATCATGGATATATTTTGCATAAGCGTCCATAACGTTGTTTGTTCCGCCAGCATTAGTTATAGCTTTTGCAATGTGTGGACGTCCTATACTTCCACCTTCAGCAACAAGTTTTTTGATATCTTCAAACTTGATTTTAATACCTTCTTTTTTGGCAAGGAGGGCTATAATTTCTTTAGTTTGCTTGATTCTTGCCTGTTGTTGATTTTTTAGAAGTTCAACAAAGTCTTTATCTTTAGTATTCATAAAATATCCCAAGATATGAACTTCGTGATTTTTATACAAGGTATTAACTTCAATTCCTCGAATAACTTCTATTTTGTTTTCTAAATGATTATCTTTGATGTGTTTTTGGGCGACATCATAAGCTAAAACATTATCGTGATCGGTAATAGCGATAGCTTGTAAGCCGACGTCTATTGCCGTATCCACAATTTTCTCCGGCGAAAAAACGCCATCAGAGAAATATGTGTGAATATGTAAATCAGTCCTCATTTCCACTTTCCTCTTCTAAATTATTTCTACTACAAAAAATTCTTTTAATAGAAAGGGCTTTCCCAGAGGAAGAATCTATGTGAACTTCTACGGCATTAACCTGAGTTGTTTCACCCTTTGCTACTTCGTAACGTTCAGGAATAGCTGTTAAAAATCGTGATAGAGAGGTTTGGTAGTCCATACCAATTACTCCGTCTGATGCTCCACAAAATCCGGCATCTGTAATGTATCCCATTCCGTTTATAATACTTTCATCTGCTGTTTGAACGTGGGTATGTGTTCCCCAAAAGGCACTTGCTCCCAGTTCAGAACAGTATTTCCCAAAACAAATTTTTTCAGCAGTTGCTTCTGCATGAAAATCAATTACTATTATCGGTGTAATTTGTTTTATTCTTTCAATTTCTTCTTTAACTATTAACCATGGAGAGTCCACTAAGTTCATAAAAACTCTGCCTAATACATTAATTACTCCAATTTTAAAATCGCCCATATCAAAAATTCTACTTCCAACCCCCTTTGTTCCTTGTGGATAATTGATTGGTCTGAGTAGTTTATCTGCAGAATCGATGTAGTTATAAATATCTCTTTTATCCCAAATATGGTTTCCGCAAGTCATTGCGTTAATCCCATATTCAATAAAATCTTTGTAATTTTTTTCAGTTAATCCAAAGCCATGTGATGCGTTTTCAATATTTGCAACTATAAAGTCATAATTTTTGAAGGTGTCATCTTTTTGCAAAAAATCACGAACTGCAAACCTTCCCGGTTTACCGACAATATCTCCAAAAAATATAACTTTTATAATTTTGTTTGTCATTTTGTTTGTTCCCAAATTGTTTTATATGAGAAGCATAAGACTCTGAATTAGAGTCTTATGCTTTATCGTTTTTATTTTGCAATCTCTGTTGTTCTAAACTCTCTAACAACTGTTACTCTGATTTGTCCAGGGTAATCAAGTTCATTTTCTATTCGTTTAGCAACATCTCTTGCAAGTTTTCCTGAAGCTAAATCATCAAACATTTCTGCTTGAACAATGATTCTAACCTCTCTACCTGCCTGAACAGCGAAAGATTGTTTGATTCCTTCGTAGCTGTTTACAATTTCTTCAATCTTTTGTAAACGTTTGATATAAATTTCTAAGGTATCACGTCTTGCCCCAGGTCTTCCTGCTGAAATTGCATCTGCAACCTTAACTAATACTGCTTCAATTGTATTTGCAACAATGTCGTCGTGGTGGGCTTCAATTGCATGAATAACTTCAGGTCTTTCTCCGTATCTTGATGCAAGTTCAACTCCAAGTTGAATATGTGTACCTTCTTGAGTTTGGTCAACAGCTTTCCCTATATCGTGTAATAAACCTGCCCTTTTAGCGATTTTTTCATTTGCTCCAAGCTCAGCAGCTAACATTCCCGCAATATGTCCAACTTCTAGTGAATGTTTTAGAACATTTTGACCATAACTTGTTCTGTAATAAAGTCTTCCAAGTGTTTTGATAAGCTCTTTATTCAAGCCCATAACACCCATTTCTAAAGCTGCATTTTCACCTTCTGACCAAATCTTTTTGTCGATTTCTTCTCTGGCCTTTTCAACCATTTCTTCAATTCTAACAGGGTGAATACGACCATCAACGATAAGTTTTTCAAGTGCAAGTTTGGCAATTTCACGTCTAACTGGGTCAAAACTTGATAATACAACTGCTTCCGGAGTATCATCAATGATTAAATCAACACCGGTTAGTGTTTCTAATGCTCGAATATTTCTTCCTTCTCTTCCAATGATACGACCTTTCATTTCATCATTTGGAAGTGCTACAACTGAAACAGTTGTTTCTACAACCTGTTCAATCATACATCTTTGCATTGTGGTTGATAATATTTCTTTTGATTTTTCAAGAGAAACTTCTTTGATTTTAGCTTCGTTTTCTCTAATCAATTGCATTTGTTCTTGAGCTAAATCATTTTTTAATTGTTCTAAAAGAGTTCTTTTAGCTTCTTCGCAAGACATTCCAGAAATTCTTTCAAGTTCTTCTGTTTGTTTTTGAACCAATTCAGCTAAGTAATCTTCTTTTTCTAATAATTGATCCATTTTTCTTTGAGCTTGAAGGTCTTTTTCTGTGTATTCTTGAATTTTATCTTCAAGTACATCTTCTCTTTTTGCTAGTTTTTGTTCTTGTCTAGCGATTTCTTGTCTGCGTTCTCTTTCTTCTTCATTAAGTTGTTCTCTATCTTCTTGAAGTTCTTCTACGGCTTTAATTTTAGCTTCCTTGTAGAGAATTTTTTCCTTGTCTTCAAGAGCTTTCTTGTCTTTTTCCAAGGCCTCCAGAGCACTTTTAACTTTGTTTTTTTGAATAATTAGCACTGCAACTAAAACTATTACCGTAATAATAGCAATGACTAATAACAAGGTTTTTGCTTCCATAAAGTAATACCTTATCCTTTTCTATTTTTTTATAATACATGCAATTTCGGGTACATATATCCTACCCGAATGCTTCTATTTAGTTGTTTTTAAATAAAAATTATTGCATATACGTTAAAAAATATTTCCTACTACATCTGCCAACATGA
Source organism: uncultured Candidatus Melainabacteria bacterium (assembly GCA_934692295.1). Classification (GTDB taxonomy): domain Bacteria; phylum Cyanobacteriota; class Vampirovibrionia; order Gastranaerophilales; family Gastranaerophilaceae; genus Zag111. Next base: position 17,943 of record CAKUTL010000015.1, on the reverse strand, counting down.
TACCACGTAATTGAATTTTTGTATAGTAGTTTTCTGTCCTCTTATTGTTGTATTTTGTTGTTATTATTTCTTAATAAATTTTAAAGATTTTAGTTCTTTGTGCCGAAAAATATATTACCAAGTAGAAAGGATAGCATCATGGCAATACCAGAGATGACTCCATCTCAAAAATATGAACAATTTTTAAAATCTCACCCTCAATATAAAAAAATGAGTATGGATAGTGTTTGTTCAATTATGGTGAAACAAAAATTGTTATCCTCAGAAGAGGTAAAAGCACTAAAAAAACCTCTATTCGGTTTTAATAGTGCTGCATTTGTTAACGTAAATGAAGAAACATTCGGTTTTAGAGCTATGGGCTTGAATTTAACTAATAAAAATAACCATCCAAAACCGACAAATTATGTAGAAAGACCAAAAACTTATCACCCAGTTATTACTCAATTGCCCGTTGAAAAATCAGGGAAAGTTGATTTGAATAATTTTACAATGAATGGGCTTAAATCTCAGTATGACAGTAAAAATTATACAATCTCTAAAAACAAAAGAGGTGAAATTTTTGTTATTGGTAAAAAAGATGGAAAACTCCTTTTGTCTGTTTTTAATAACGTTTTTGGTCTTTCAATAGTTTATAAAAATGGCAATAAAGAACAATCCGTAAATTTAAATAAAAATGGAGAAATAGAAGGTTATTCCTTAGGAGAATGTAACAACGGTACACAAACAATAGTTCAATATAGAAATAAAGGTAAATATCCAGAACGAAAATATATAGTTTATCCAAATGGCGATAAAAAACAAACAAATTACGATACAAAAACAGGTCAAATAAAATTTCAAGATTACTGGAAAAAGAATGGAAACAGTCCAGAATATTATACAGAATATTCTAATGGGAAACCCTATAAAAAAGTTGCTGGATCAAAAACAGAATATATTTTGGTAAATGACCTAGAAAAGGATATTACTGCAAAAAATGGTTTAGGATTGCCTACGACTAGACCTTCTATATCTGAAAATGTATTAAAACGAATAACTTCAGAAAATGTTCTAGAAACTTTAGAAAAATACAGAGAAAAAACTGGGCGAGATTTGGTAACTGATATAGATGATGAAATCGGGTTGTCAAAGTCTTTACGTGATAAACTGATAAATCATGTTGAAACTTTATATTGTAAAAATGCAGGCCCTAAAGATAGTGGAACCTATTTAGCCCAAAAACTTTTTGATGATATTCAAGGTTTGGGAAGTGGTAAACTTGCAGAGCATGTTAAAATGATAAATCCTAAAAATCTTAAATATGTTTTAACAGAGTATCGAAATTGGACTGGAGATAAACAGGCTCGTACATATCAGACCTATAATGAGCTCTTTTATTTAGGGAAGAGAATAGGGATAAACCTTTCAAGTATTAAAGGTGAAGAAGCTGTTAAAAATTTAGCTCCATTCGAGGGATTATTAACTGCTATTCAGGATGAATTTGGTTTAAAGCAATCTACTAGAAATAGTTTAATAAAGCAAATTGTAAAAGTCGCTCTTGAAGACAAAGATTCCGGAACAAAAAGTAGGATATCAAAAGATATTTCTCAGCACCCTAAAGATACTTATAAGGTTGAGGTCGATTTGTATCGAGCCAGTAATTCAGCTGATGGAGATTTGAGGAATCCAAAATTAAATGAAGCAAGGCTTAATACAACTAAAAATAAAACTTTTAAAGGTCAAGTAAAACAGGGCAGAACTGGCGATTGTTGGCTCTTGGCTGGGTTGAATTCAATTATTGCAAATTCATCAGCATTAAAACAACTAGAAAAACAAGTTAAATATGACCCTAAAACAGGCAATTATTCTGTTTATATGAATGGTTTAAAACAGACTTATGTAGTAACAAAAGAAGATTTAAAAAATTACACTGCTATTTCTTCAGGAAGTGAAAAAGTTAATGCAGTAGAAATTGCAATGGATAAATATATGCGAGATTCTGCGTATAATGAAAAAGGTGGGTACTTTCATGTTGATGAAAAATTCGGTTCTGTTGACCGTGTAACTATTGATGGAAATTACTCCTCTATATTATGGAATACGTTATTTGGTGATAATTATAAAATGCGACCAAAAATAGATCCTTTAAAAGAAGATTTTAATAATCCGAAACGCCTTTATGGGTTTAGTTTGTCAGGAAGAGATGATAAGCGAACGGTTTTAGGTGTAGCATTCAGCAATAAATCTAAAAATTATGAAATTATTTCAAGACACGCATATTCAATTGTTGGAAGTGATGAAAAGAATATCTATTTTTCTAATCCTTGGGATTCTTCAGAAAAAATAACAATATCAAGAGCTGATTTCAAAAATATTGGTTATAATTTAGATATATATGAGTTTAATTAATTTTTCTATTTTCTAAGCCCTGGGTCTGTGTATGAACCAGTTATAAGTTTGTTAAATTCGTACTGCAATTTTGGTAAAACTCCAGCAAGTAAGAAACTAGAAATACCAACATTTGCTAAAATATTTGCACATTTTATATATTTTGCTTTTTTTGCGAATTTTTCAATATTGTTTGATTTTTTAGCCATATTAACAAATTTTTCTATTTCATTTCTAAAGTTTGCTAAATCTTTAATATCAACGTATTTTCTCGGATCTCTAAAACCTGATTTTAGATATGAAACTTTTTTCATTTCTTGTGCCATTTGAGAAAATAAACTAGTTGGTTTAGAATCTATAAATTCAAATAAATCTTTTGCGGAATTTGATTTCGGAAGTTCAAAATTGTTCTCTTTTATTGCTGAAATAAAGTCTTTATTTGATAAAATTTTTGGATCTAGGTTTACATTTATTTTGAATAATTTATTAGAGGCCTTATCAAGTCCTTTTGCAATGTATGCAGGAGTTACAAAATTCAAAATCATAGAACCTATCATTCTGAAAGCATTAACATATCCTTCATCTTTATTTCTTGAAGTTGAAACTCTTCCTACTGTTAATCCTCCATCGGAAATAGCCATCTTATCAACAGTTCTAAGGTTTGCAATTGTTGAGGTAATGTTTCCTGTAAAGTTGATATTCTTATTTGAGAATAAGTTTGGAACTTGCGGTTGAGGTGAGCTTTTTTGTTCGCTCTTATTTTTTCTGAGTTTTGCAGTAAGTGCAAAATTTAATTTTGGAAGGATAAATCCCATTATAACTGTTGGGATGATAGTTGCAGCAAAGAATTTTTTTGTTAAAAGTCCTTCAAACAATGGTTTATTGTTTTTAACCTTGACTAAATCTGCAATTGCTTCTTGAACATCTTTTTCTTGAATGTTTTTAAATTTGTTTATATTGTATTCAATTCCTTGGAAAATATTGCCAGCATTTTTATTTTGTTCTTCTTTGAATAGCTTAATATTAACATTAGGGTTATATCCTTTTTTTGAGATAAATTTGTCGGCGATACATTCAACCGCAGGAATTCCACCCAACCAAATTGCAGATGTAGCATATTCGTCAATTATTTTTTCTCTTGTTGCATCATTTGCGAGTTCTTTAGATTCTTTCTTGTTCTCATTTCTAGCAATGAGAATTTTGGAAGGTGCTTCAATTCCGCAATCTCTCACAATTAATGGGTAAATGCTACTGTTATTGCCAATGGCAGATATTATGTTTGTTAATGTCATTATTATTTCCTCAATTCTTAATACTAAAAAACAACTTCGCTTTGGGGTATCCTGAAGAAGTTGTTTATAAGAATTGAATTATTTTTACAAGCGTATCACCAATTCTACAACCTCTTCAGGTTGATATGAATGTGATGATGTATTTGTAAAAATTTTTGTTTCATCTGTCTAATTGTTCCTTTGTTATTATTATATTACAAAAGTAATAAATGTAAAGCTTAGGCATTTGTATTTAATTTTTCTGCCTCTTCATCTGCTTTATAAGCACGTATTTTGTTTGTCTTTTTATCTATCCAGTGTCCAATACCTGCCATTATTCCTGCATCTATAATAACAGCTAATACCCCTAATGATTTCCATAATCCCGCTTCTTTTTTGTTTATTTTAAGCTGAGGAAAACCAAATTCACCTTTTATTTCTTTTGAACACATTCCGGACTCGTTTCTTAGGTAATCAATTCCACCTATAGCAATTCCTACTGTTCCTAATATTGCACCTATTTTATTTGTAGCCTTATATTTATTTCCTTTGTCTGTTGTTGCCTCGTATCCAAAAGGATTTAGTCTTGAAATTTGCATTTATTTCCCCCTTGTATGTTTTAAATCTCCTAAAAATAAATTTTGCTAATTTATAATGTTTCTTTAAGTTTTGTTAATTTCTCTTCGTCTTGTGTGTCAAAAAGGATTGTTTTTTCTTTTGAAGTTTCGCCTTTTAGAATTTTTATTGACGTTTTAGGAATTTTAAAATTTTTTGATAAAAATTCAACCAATGCTTTGTTAGCCTTTCCATCGATTGGTTGGGCTGTAATTTTTATTTTGACAAATTCTTCTTCCCGAATAATTTCATTCTTTTTAGAATTAGGAGCGATTTTAATATTAACAATTAATCCATCTTTAGTTTCTTTAACCATATTAAAATTCTATCATAAAATTTTGTCTAAACTCTTTATATGAAATTTTTCGATTTCTCTTGCGATTTATTATTATAATCTGTATCATAAATCTATTATGTCAGACGTAGAATCATTTAAAGAATTAAAAGAATTACTAATCTCTCAACAGCACTCTCCAGAAGATATTGCTCAGGTTGAGAAGGCTTACAAATTTGCAAAGAAAACTCATGAAGGTCAATTCAGAGTGTCTGGTGAACCATATATTATTCACCCAGTTGAAGTTGCAAAAATCCTTGCAGGGCTTGAGGTTGATACTCATACTCTAATTGCCGCTTTTTTGCATGATATTTTGGAAGATACCGATACTAAGCCAGAAGTTATAAAAGAACTTTTTGGAGAAGATGTTCTTACTCTTGTCCAAGGGGTTACAAAACTTGGAAAACTTCAATTCAAATCGAAAGAAGAAAGACAGGCAGAAAACTTTAGACGTTTATTTATTGCGATGGCAAATGATATTCGAGTTATTTTCTTGAAACTTGCTGATAGGCTTCATAATATGCGAACTCTTAATTTTATGGAACCTGCAAAACAGAAAAAAATTGCTCAAGAAACTTTAGATATTTTTGCTCCGCTTGCAAACCGTTTAGGTATCTATAAAATTAAAGCAGAGTTAGAAGATTTATCTTTGAGATATTTAGAACCGGAAAAGTATTATGAGATAGCACAACTTGTTGCTCAAACAAAGGCTGATAGAGAAGAAACAGTTAATGCTTTAATTGAAAAAATTTCTCAAGATGTTAAGAAAAGTGGTATTAATGCTCAAATTACAGGAAGGGCAAAACATTACTATAGTATTTATGCCAAAATGAAACGTCAGAATATTGCGTTTCATGACTTATATGATATTACTGCTGTTCGTGTAATTGTTGATACGGTAAAAGAATGTTATGAGGTTTTGGGTTTAATTCACTCTCAATTTAAGCCAATCCCAGGAAGGTTTAAAGATTATATAGCAATGCCAAAAGGTAACATGTATCAATCTTTGCACACATCTGTAATTGGTCCTCGATCAAAACCTTTGGAAGTCCAAATTAGAACTTGGAAAATGCACCAAGTTGCGGAATATGGTATTGCTGCACATTGGAGATATAAGGAAAAAGGTTCACAAAAAGCAGATAATGCTTCTGATATGAAGTTCTCATGGATGCACAAACTTGTTGAATATGACAAGGAAATGAAAAATGCAGAAGATTATGTAAAGAGTGTAAAACTGGACTTATTTTCCGATCAGGTTTTTGCTTTTACTCCAAATGGGGACGTAATTGATTTACCAAAAGATGCAACCCCTGTTGACTTTTCTTACAGAATTCACTCTGACGTTGGTCATAGAACCGTTGGAGCTTTGATTAATGGTCGTATTGTTCCGTTGAATACAAAATTGAATAATGGCGATATTGTTGAAGTTTTAACTTCAAAAACTCCGGCACCTCGTTTGGATTGGTTGACTTTTGTTGTTACTAAACAAGCATCTCAGAAAATTAGACAATGGTTTAAAAAGAATAATAGAGAAGAACATGTTAATCTTGGTAAAACAAATCTTGAACATGAACTTACTAAAGCAGTATTTGATGATTATGTAAAATCTGGAGAGTTTGATAAAGTTGCTAAAACTATGAATTATCAATCTGCTGAAGATTTATTTGCTGCTTTAGGCTATGGTGAAACAACAATTACAAAAGTGTTGAACAAACTCAAAAAGCCAGTTGAAAAGAAACCTGAAGAATCTTTCCATGTTTCAGGACGAAAGGGTTCCCATAAAGATATTATTGGCTTAGAGGGCTTGTTGTATTCTTTTGCTCACTGTTGTTCTCCAATTCCTGGCGAACCAATTGTAGGTGTTGTAACAAGAGCTAAGGGTGTTACTGTTCACCGTGTTGATTGTAAAACTCTTGAAACAATCCCTCATGAAAGATTGATGGATATTCATTGGGCAGGTGTTAATACAAACAAAACTTATACAACAACTATAAGAATTGAAACCGCTGAAAAATTAGGTCTGTTGAAAGATGTAATTGCTGCTGTTTCTGATAACAATGCAAATATTGTGAATGCAAATATTAAAACTAAAAACCATGTGGGTATCATTGAAATCGGTTTAGAACTTGATAATATTGATACCTTGAAGAAGGTTATTACTTGTGTTCAAAATTTGCCGGATGTATATAGCGTAAAACGTATTCAAACATCTTCAAGTATGATTAAAAAGTCTTCAGCAAGTAAAACTTCAAGAGGTTTTAGGCAGAAAAGACGACCTAAAAAAACTGAAAGTTAGTATTATAAAATAGGAGTTATATGGTTATGAATAATCTTTTAGCAGCAGCTACAACAAATCCATGGAAAATTTATTATTATATTGCAATTTTTGCAACCGTATTGTTTGTTTGTAAATTGATATTATTTTCATTTACAGGAGGTGGAGATAGTGAGGTCATTTCAGATTTTAATACTGAAACTGACACTGATCCATCTTTTGGCTTTTTCTCTTTCCAATCAATCACAGCATTTTTGATGGGTTTTGGTTGGATGGGTTATGCTGCATTAACTCAGTTTTCTTTTGGACATAAAATGGCAATTCTTTTGGCTTTTGCTGTAGGTTTTATGTTTATGTTTTTGAGTGCAATGTTAATGTTTATGGCAAAGAAGTTAGAAAAAAATGTTAGTAACGACAAGTCGAATGCTGTAAATAAGATAGGAAAAGCATATACAAGTTTTCATCCAAATTCAAATGGCCAAGTCGAAATTGAATTTAATGGCAAATTGCAAGTTGTAAATGCGGTAAATACAACAAATGAACCGATAAACTCTTTTGATTTAATTAAAGTTGTAAAAGTTCAAAATGATATTTTGTATATCGAAAAGGCAAAAAAATAATCAGTATTACATAAAAAGGAGAAAAATATGTTTGGATTAACAATTACAGGAGCATTAATTTTCTTAGCGGTATTTATTTTTATCGCTAATCAATATAAAAGATGCCCTTCAAACAAAATTATTGTAGTTTATGGTAAAACAGCAGGAGAAAAAACTGCAAAATGTGTACACGGTGGAGGTACATTTATTATTCCATTGATTCAAGATTATGGCGTTTTGTCCCTTGAACCAATGACAACTGATATTGACCTTAAAGGTGCATTGTCAAAGGGTAATATCCGTGTTGCTGTTCCTTCAACATTTACTTTTGGTATTTCAACCGATCCAAAAATTATGATAAATGCTGCAGAACGTTTGTTAGGTCTAACAAAACCTGATGTAATTACTCAAGCAAGTGATATTATTCTTGGTCAATTACGTCTTGCAATTGCAACATTAACAATTGAAGAAATTAACCAAGATAGAGAAAAATTCTTAGAACAAATTAACGCAAACGTAAATACTGAGTTAAATAAAATTGGTCTTGAAATCATCAACGTAAACATCAAAGATATTACAGATGAATCTGGATATATTGATGCAATTGGTAAAAAAGCCGCTGCAGAAGCAATCAACAAAGCTAAGGTTGAAGTAGCTCAACAAGAAAAACTTGGTGCTGTTGGTGAAGCATCTGCCAATAAAGAAAAAGAAGTTCAAGTTGCAGAACAAACTGCTCAAACCTTCATTGGTAAAACAAATGCAGAAAGAGAACAACGTATTAAAACTGCCGAACTTGAGGCTCAAGCAGTTGAAGGTGAAAACATTTCAAAGGCAAATATTGCAGATTACAATGCTACTCTTGCGGTAAAACAAGCAGACGCATTTAGAGAAGGTGAAGTTGCAAAAGCAAATGCTCAAAGAGATGTATTACTTGCTCAAAAAGAACAAGAAGAAGCAAAATTGAAGAAAGAAGAACTTGCAAGACAAGAAGTAGAAAAATTGAAAGTTCAAGTCGAAGCAGATGCTGAAGCTGAAAAATTAAGACGTATTGCCGCAGGTCAAGCTGATGCAATCAAAGCTAAATACTTTGCTGAAGCAGAAGGTGTTAAAGCTGTGTTGGAAGCTAAAGCAAAAGGTTATCAAGATTTAGTTAAAATTTCTAACAACCGTCCAGAAATTGCTACAAGCTTCTTAATGATTGAAAAAATTGAAAAAATTGTTGAAAAACAAGTTGACGCAATTAAGAATATTAAATTTGATAAAATCACTGTTTGGGATGGTGGAACTGGTTCTGATAAAGGTTCTACAACTGCGAACTTTATGAAAGATTTAATCAAATCACTCCCTGCAATGCACGATTTGGCTGGACAAGCAGGTATTGAACTTCCTCAAATTTTAGGAAAAGTTGATAATGGTGAAACTCCTGTAAAAGAAGTTTCAGTAAAAGAAACTGAAAAATAATTTTGTTATTTTCTGTTTGATTTATAAAGACCTCGTAAGAGGTCTTTTTTTTATTATAAAATATCTAATCAAAATTTTTATGGTAAAATATCCTTGCACAAGTACATAAAATGAAGGGATATTAAATATGACAAATAGAGTTGTTATCGGAGCACAATGGGGTGATGAAGGAAAAGCTAAAATTACTGATTTGTTAGCTCAAGATGCTGATTTGATTATTCGTTATCAAGGGGGATGTAATGCTGGACATACAGTTGTTGCACACGGTAAAACTTTTAAATTTCACTTAATCCCATCAGGTATTTTATATAAAGATAAAATTTGCTTAATTGGTAATGGAACAGTAGTTCTTCCTGAATATTTTCAAGAGGAAATTGAGGGCTTAAAAAAGGAAAATATTGATTTATCAGGCTTAAAGGTTAGTCCTCTTGCATCTATTACAATGCCATGGCATACAGAAGTTGATGGTTATTCTGAGGATAATGCCTCTAAAAAAGGTAAAATCGGAACTACTAAAAAAGGCATCGGACCTACTTATACAGATAAAATGAATAGAATTGGTTTGAAAATTGGAGATTTATATTCGCCGGAATCATTGTCCGAAAAATTAGATATAATTCTTCCTCTAAAAAATAAACAATTAAAAGAAGTTTATGGTTTGAAAACATATTCAAAAGAAGAAGTTTTGGATTTGTGTAAAAAATATGCAGAAATTTTCAAGCCATATGTTTGTTTTGATTGGCAAGAAATGTTGAGAGATGCAAAAAGAAGCGGAAAGAAAATTCTTTTTGAAGGAGCTCAAGGTGTAATGTTAGATGTTGATTTTGGAACATATCCATTTGTAACAAGTTCAAATCCTGTTGGCGGTGGTGCTGCAACTGGTTCTGGTTATGGACCTACGACTATTGATGAAGTCATAGGTGTTGCAAAAGCTTATGTTACTAGAGTTGGAGAAGGACCTTTTGTTACGGAATTGACAGATGCAACAGGTGATAAAATTCGTGAAGTTGGACACGAGTTTGGCGTTACAACAGGTCGTCCTAGACGTTGTGGCTGGTTTGATGCGGTAACAATGAAATATGCGTGTCTTGTTGGCGGAATTACATCCATTGCTTTGACAAAAATTGATGTGTTTGATTCTTTTGATGAAATCAAAGTATGTACAGCCTATAAAGATGTAAGAGATGGAAAAATTTATACTTCATATCCAGAAGATGTATTTATTCATAAATATCTTGAACCTGTTTATGAAACGCATAAAGGTTGGAATACTGATATTACAGGCATTAGAGAATATGAAAAATTGCCAGAGAATGCAAAAAAATATTTGGAAAGATTAGAAGAAATTCTTGAAACCCCAATTTCAATTGTTTCTGTTGGACCGGATAGAGATCAAACTATATTCAAAAATTAAATCTTACAGATACTTGTGATTTTGTAATATTTCTTAAATAAAAGGCAATAATTTTTTATTTGTAGTTTTTATACAATAAAAAGGTAGTTGTTTTATGAATTATATCCAAAATTATAGAATATCAAATCATGCAGTGTTTGCTCCTAAATTCGGGGCTTCTCAACCTATAGAAGAACAGAAAACTCAAACTCCGTCAACAGAACAAGAAGTAAAGGCTCTTGGTAATGTAACTCCAGATTATGGTGTCAAAGCTCCTATGTCTTATACCAAAACTGGAGAGTTAAAAATCTCAGATGATTTGACTGCTCAATGTTATAAATTAGCAAACGGTCAAAAAGTCGTTATTGTTCCAAAAGATGGAACAACAGTGGTTAAAACATATGTAAATACTGGTTCAATGAATGAACCAGATAATTTGCGTGGAATTAGTCATTATATTGAACATAATTTGTTCAATGGTTCAGAAGATTTGGGCGACAAAGTCTTTTTTGATGAAGTAAACAAAATGGGTGCAAATACAAATGCATCGACTTCTTTTTCTCTTACTGATTATTATATAAGTTCAAATTTGTTGGAAGATTCTGATTTGGAAAATAAAATTAAACTCCACGCAGGAATGATTCAATCTCCGAAATTTTTACTTGATAAATTAGAAAAAGAAAAGAATATTGTAAATTCAGAAATTAATATGTGCTTGTCCGAAGATGAAAATATTGGATTTACTCAAACTGTTAAAAATTTATTTAATATAAAATCATCTTCAAACGATTTGGTTGCAGGTTCAACAGATAATATCACGGCTTTAACAAGGGATGATGTTTTAAATTATTTCAACAATAATTATTATCCTGCAAATATGACAACTGTAATTACCGGAGAAGTTAATCCAGATGAAACAATGAAACTTGTTTCAAAGTATTTTAATTCGCAAAAAACGCCAAGCCAAAACAGACATTTTGAACAAATGACTCCGATTGATAAGCCTGTTAGACAAGATTTAATTTCTTCAAAATCAGAAGGCGGAGCAAGTGTATTTTTAGGCTTTGCAGGTCCGGAAAACAATAATACTGAAGATATTGTGAAAATGAATGCTTTGCAGGTATTATTATCTGATTTATCTAATTCTAAGTTTTCAACACTTGAGCAAAAATATTCAACATCTGTTGGTACTTTTAAAGAACGAGTAAGTTCAAGACCAAATGATAAATCAATGTATGTTATTGAAACGGATGTAAAAGATGATTACGTTGAACCATTTTTAAAAGAATTGTATTCCCAAATTTCAAAAGTTGCTGTTAATCCACCTACCGAAAAAGAATTAACTGCAGTAAAAAATAAAATGAAAATGGGACGTGATAGATGGTTAGAATGTTCTCATGCATTAAATCACGCTGTTGGCTCTTCAATTTTGGACGGTCGTCCTAATTATATGTCTGAATATAATGATATGATTGACAAATTAACTCCTCAAGATATTTCTAATATTGCTAAAAAGTATCTTGATTTAAACAAAGTTGCTTTGACTGTTGTTCACCCAAGTAATACAAAACCAGAAGATATAAATAAAAATTATAAGGCTACAGAAAGTATTTCCTTCACTGGAGCAAATAAAAAAACTCCAATAAAAATGGAAAATGTTTCAGAGTATAAACTTCCAAATAATTATGACGTTATTTTGAATGATACAAATAATGATGTCATAGATTTTCATTATATTTTGAATAATAAAGATTATAATTTTAAACGTTCTGCCGTTGCAGATGTTCTAGACTATATGTTGTTATATGGTGGAACTCAAAAACATTCTTTTTCTGATATTTCGTCAGAATTTGATACTTTAGGAGCCACAACTGATATTTCTGCAAATACTGGAGGCATAGGATTTTCCGCTCGTTTCCCTAAAGATAATTTGCAGAAAGTTTTGGATTTAGCAAAAGAAAATGTATTAACTCCTAATTTGTCAGAAGATAATTTTAAAAAGGCTGTAAAAAGATGTTCTGATGCTTATTCAACTCACGAAGTATCGCCTTTTGACAAGTTTGATAAGGCGATGTATAAAAATACTTCTTGGGAAGTTTCTGTAGATGATAAAAAAGAAGCTCTTCCGTCTGTAACTTTAGATGATGTTAAAGCCTTGTATAAAGAGTTAATTGAAAAATCGGAAGGGCAAGTTGTTGTATCCGGACCATTTTCTAAAAATCCGGAATTAAAAAATATTATTTTTAATAATATTGCATCTTTCAATTCTGTGAACCCAAAAACATATACTGTAAAAGATAGCTATATGCCAATAGATAAGACAGAAGTTTATACCGCAGAAAATAAGAAAAACCAAGCAAAAATTGTCGAAGGGTTTAAATTTAAGTATTCTCAAAATATGAAGGATTCTGTATGTATAGAGTTGTTGAATGAAATCCTTGGCGGTTCTCCTTCTTCTCGTTTATTCTCAGATTTAAGAGAAAAACGTCATTTAGCTTATTCCGTATCTTCTTCTTTTGATACTGTAGATAATATTGGTACGATGTATCTTACTATCGGAACAACTACAGAGAATAAAGAAACAGGAGAACAAACTTTTGATAATATCAAAAAATCAATAGATGGATTCAATGAAAATATTCAAAAGATAAAAACGGAACCTGTAACTCCAGAAGAATTGGAATCGGCTAAAAAAGCTCTAAAAACTGCAATTCTTTCTCCATTAGAAATGTCTTCAACTAAAACTGCAACACTTCTTTCTTCTGCAAAAAATCCTTACGGTTTGGGATATATCAATAAGAAGTTAGAAATGATTGATAGTATTACGGCAGATGATATTTTACATACAGCTCAGAATGTATTTTCATCAAAACCTATCTACTCTTTAACTGCAACTAAAGCATCATTAGATGCCAATAAAGAGATGTTAGATTCTTTGGTTGAAGCGTAATTTATTTTAATTGTTCTACAATTTTTTGAACCCCATCAAACTTTGCAAGTTTAGCTGCGTTTTCTTGGATTTGATGTAATTTTTCATTGTTTTCAATGAGTTGAACGATTAAATCTTTAAGCGTTTCAGGTGTTGTATCACTATTTTCTAAATATAACCCAGCTCCATGTTCAACCATATATTTTGCATTTTTTCTTTGATGATCTGCTGCTGCATAAGGATATGGAATAAAAATTGTCGCAATAGAACTTGCACAAAGTTCGGATATACTTAGTGAACCGGCTCTTGATACTGCTATATCGCAAGCTTTTAATACTGTAACCATATCTTCAAAATAAGGTTTTACTATTAAATTTTTGTCCTGTTCATATTCTGGATAAATTTCTTTTAACTTATTTGTAACTTCTTCAAAGTTTCGTTTTCCGGTTTGGAATATAATTTGTAAGTCATAAGTTTTTGAAAGGTTTTGCAAGATTTCTATTGCTGCATTATTTATTGCTTTCGCTCCTTGTGAACCTCCCATTATGCAAATAGTTAACTTATTGTCTAAACCTAAACATTTTCTCGCTTCTTCTTTTGTGAGGGTTGCAAATTTAGTTCGAATTGGATTTCCATTGATATAACAATTCGGATTTTTAAGTTTTGATTTGGCAACATCAAAAGCGATAGAAATACTTTTTGCAAAAGGTGATAATTCTCTGGTAACAAGCCCCGGATTTGCATCGCAATCGTGCATTACAAATGGAACTTTCATTGTTAATCCTGCTAAAAGAACAGGAGCAGAAACATATCCACCTGTTCCAAATATAATATTTGGCTTATATTGTTTGATATACTTGCAACATTTTATCCAAGCAAAAAACATTCTTGCTGTCCATTTAATGAATTCAAAACTTATTTTTCTTGGCATTCCAGAGGATATAACTGGTAGAAATTCATAATTTTTGTCTTTAACAATTTCTGCTTCTAAATTATTCGGATTTCCGACATAAAATACCTTGGCTGTATCTTCTTGTTTTAGAAGTTCATCTGCAACTGCTATTGCTGGATAAATATGTCCTCCTGTTCCTCCGCCTGTAATAAAATAAGTTTTTTTATTGTCCATGAGCTTCTGTCCTTATTCTTTGAATTCTTTGTTTTGATATGTTTAATAAAATTCCAACCATTGCAAGGGACACAATAATAGATGTACCACCATAACTGATGAATGGCAAAGTTACACCTGTTACCGGTAAGAAGGAGCTTGCTACTGACATATTTAGAAATGCTTGGAATCCAAAAATAATTGTAATACCTATCGCAATTAACTTTCCATACATATCAGGGCATCGTTTAGCTATTCTTAACCCCCTAAGAACAAGAGCAACAAATAGTGCTGTAACAAATAAGCAACCTAAAAATCCAAACTCTTCTGCAATAATTGCAAAAATAAAATCGGTATGACATTCTGGTAAATATGCTAATTTTTGGATTGAACCACCGTAACCGGTTCCGCTAAAACCTCCTGATGCGAATGCAATCATTGATTGGATAATATTATAACCTTTACCTTGAGCATCACTTCCTGGGTTTAACCAAACCGAAATTCTGTCCATTTGATAACCGTGTAATAGTTTTGGCAACATTGTTAAAATACCTAAACCCATAACTCCTGCACCTATTGCAATTGGTTGCCAAGGACCACGCCCCGCAAGATATAACCCAAAAGTGGTTACACACAAGATAATTGCCATACTCAAGTTTGGTTGTTTTAGAATTAAAAATAGGATAAACAGCATTGCAAAAATTACTGGCATGTTTTTATTAAGAGTATTCATATCTATTTTGTCTTTAAACATTGAGGCTAAAAGCATACAAAATAGAGGTTTTGCAAACTCAGACGGCTGCAATTGCATAAAACCTAAGTTAATCCACCTCTTTGCACCGTTAATTTCCATACCTAGTGGGGTGAATTTAACAATGAACAACATTACAATTACTGCCCACATAAATTTTAAATTGTACTTTTCGAGTTTTTTATAGTCAAATTTTGCAAAAAATCCCATTGCAAAAAATCCTACCCCTCCGAAAATAGCTTGCTTAATCAAATAAGAAGCAAGATTCGTTCCTTCTCTCATACATTTTGGTGCTGTAGCAGAGAATATTGCCAAAAAACCAATGATTACAAGGAATACTACAATAATAATCAATGATTTGTCTGGTGCGGATAAAATTGTATTAGAATTTGAATGATGTCTGTGTCTTTTTTTTTCTTCCACCATTCTCTGTGGGGATCTATACTCTCGATAGGACATATTCCTTAAATACCTCTCCTCTATGTTCATAACTTGAGAACATATCAAAACTTGCACAAGCCGGGGATAATAAAACAACATCCGGTTTTAATTCTATCCCTTTATCTATAGCACTTTCCATTGTTTTTTCTCTTATAATATTTGTAAAACCATTTTTTTTGAGATTTTCTTCAAAGCGTTCAGTTGCTTCTCCAATTAAAATAACCGTTTTTATATGTTTTTTTATGGATTCACAAAATTCAGTTAAGTCTGTATTTTTATCTCTTCCTCCTGCAATTAATGCAACATCAACATTGTTGAATGAATTAATTGCAACAATAGATGCTTCTGGATTTGTTGCTTTAGAGTCATTATAGAATGTAATCCCCTTGAATTCTCGAACTTTTTCTAATCGGTGTTCCGGAGCTTTAAATTCCATTATTGCTTGTTTAATTGTGAGATTATCAATTCCTGTTAATTTTGCACAAATGATTGCACACATAATGTTCTGATAATTATGTTCTCCAATTAGTGGACATTCTGCAAGTTTAATTATTTCTTCTGAAATTCCATTTTGTTTATAAATAATTGCTCCATTTTCTTCATAGCAACAATTATCCCCAATGTTTTCCGCAAACATAAATACTGTACCATGTACTTGTTTTGAAAATTCCAACAGTTTAGCATCTTTTGCATTTAAAACACAATACTTTGCAGTTTGAGGATCTTCGAAAACTCTTGCTTTTGCTTTGAAATAATTTTCTAATCCTTGGTGCCAATCAATATGATCTGGAGTAAAATTTGTCCATACCGCAATGAAAGGTTTAAGCGTTGGACTCATTGCTAATTGGAAAGAGCTTGCTTCGCATACAAAATAATCTAAATTTTCATCTGCAATACTGCAAGGAGGTGTTCCGATATTTCCACAAGCTTTTACATTCAATTTTTCTGCTAAAATATGTTCTGTTAAAGCTGTTGTTGTTGTTTTCCCGTTTGTCCCTGTAATTACAATGAATGGAATATCGCATTCTCTATAAGCCAATTCTAATTCTGAAATTACTGGGATATGTTTTGATTTTAATCTTGTAATAATTTCACTGTGTGGAGGTATCCCCGGGCTTGTAACTGCTAACTCTGCACTATCTACAAAGTTGTCGCTATGACCGCCATATTCTACCTTTATTCCGTTAGCTTGAAGTTCTTTTACTTGTTCAAGTTTATTGTCTTGAAGCTCTCTACCTTCGGATAAGTAAACATCTGCACCATGTTTTTTTGCAAAATTAGCTGCGGCAATTCCGCTTTTTGATAGTCCTAAAACAAGAACTTTCTTTCCAGATATACTCATTATAAAATTCCTTTACTAAATATTTCAAATAATGCAACTGCAAATATTGATAAAATTAATGAAACTATCGAAAAGACAGTAACAACTTTCTTTTCATTCCATCCTAATAATTCAAAGTGATGGTGAATAGGAGCCATTTTGAAAACTCTTTTCCCTGTTGTTTTAAAGCTTGTAACTTGAATTATTACAGATAAAGTTTCAATAACAAAAACGCCTCCGATAAATATTAATAAGAATTCAAATTTTCCTAAAACTGCAAGTGTTCCTAAAAGTCCTCCAATCGCTAAAGAACCTGTATCGCCCATAAATACTTCTGCCTTGGGCTTGTTGAATTTTAAAAATCCTAATAATGCACCTGCAACCGCAGATGAAATAATTGCAAGCTCAATTTCTCCAAGAGCGTGAGAAATAATTGCACAAGCAATAAATGCCGGAACTCCACAACCTGCAGCAAGTCCATCTAAACCATCAGTCAGATTATAAGCATTTGATGCTCCGGTTATGATGAATACGGCAAAGAATGGATAAAACCATTTTAAATCTAAAACAATATTTCCAATTTCAAAAGTGCAAGCTGTCGGATTAGTTGTTACTAAAAATAGTGTAGGTAAAAGTGCAATTGCAATTTGTCTAAATAACTTTCCTCTTGGAGTTAAGCCATCATTTCCTTTCCCTTTAATTTTAATGTAATCATCTTGAAATCCTGCAAATGTATAGAAAACAAGAGTCATAATCGTAATAAGGGCGATAGTTGTCATTTTTTGTGCCAGTAACAATGTTATAACGGATGTCATAATTATCGCTACAATGATAAAAACGCCGCCAGTCGTTGGTGTTCCTTGTTTTTTAGCATGAGTTTCAGGGGCTAATTCTTTGACATATTGTCCTATCATTTTCTTTTTTAGCATATCAATATAAGGTACACCAAAAAGCATACACAAAATCATTCCAAGCAAGAATGCTATTGTAATCATTATCATAACTTACATATCCCTCTTTTTACGTATTCTAAAATCTCTTCAAACTTCATCGCTCTGGATGCTTTTAAAAATATTGTATA
>CAKUTL010000014.1 GCA_934692295.1 uncultured Candidatus Melainabacteria bacterium | reverse complement strand
GATACAGATACTGATACAGACACAGATACTGATACAGATACTGATACAGATACTGATACAGATACTGATACAGACACTGATACAGACACTGATCCGGATCCAGAAATTGACCCTGATGCTGACGGCAGACAAGCATTCATTCAAAGAAAAATCTTAGATGACAATGTTGATTCAATCGATAAACGTCAATATATGAGATACAATGTTTCTGACAACAAAAACCCTGTTGGATTAGAGCCAGGACACGGTATCGAAGGATTACTTGATGTATCTAGAGGCGGTATCGCTGTAGTCCACAACAACGACTTAAAAGTTGGAGATGTTGTTCCGGTACACATTTCTTATGGCGGATTGGACATCAAAGCTGATGTAAAAGTTATTACAGCAACCGATCACAGAGCAGGTGCAATGTTCGTAAACTTAGATCAAGCAACAGCAAACCAATTATTGTACTTGAATATGATTTTAGATGATGTAAATCACATCTCCTTTAATCCATAACAAAATTTAATAAATGAAAAGGCAAAGATTCAGTTCTTGCCTTTTCGTTTAATTAAGATTTGTAAAATTTTATAAAGATTTGTTTCAAAATGCTGAAGATTTGGGTAAACAAAACCGTTTATAAATATATATGCTATTCATGCGAGTAACATGTGTGCAAACTAAAAATAATAAGCATTTGAAATAAATGAAAGGATAGAACATGAGACAAAGTGGAAAGAATCAAAAAAGAACAATCGCCGTCCTACTAACCGGCTTGTTTATGGTTCAGCAGACAATGACACTTAGTGTATTTGCTGCTAGTACAATCTCAGGTGTTACTAATGGTGGAAGTGGGTCTTTTAATATTGATCCAACTGCCAAAAACAATGGGACGGGCTTTAGACATTACCAAGACTTTAACGTAGGAAAAGGTGATGTTGCAAACTTAAATTTTGCAGACATCAATACTTTCGTAAACATGGTTGACAACCAAGTTGTAATCAACGGTATTGTTAACTCTGTAAGAAACAACGGTTTCTACAATGGTAAAGCAGTATTCATTTCTCCAAACGGAATGGTTGTTGGAGCTTCTGGTGTAATTAACGTTGGATCACTTGGTGTTTATACTCCAACTTCAAAATATACAGACGGAAGTGATTTTGAGACTTACTACAAAACAACTACCACTGCAGAAGCAAACGGTGGAGCTCCAATCACTATCAATGGTAAAGTTATTTCTGCCGGAGATGTTGAGTTAATTGGAGGTCAAGTAGATATTACAAAAGGTGCCGGAGTTATTGGTGGTGTTAACGCAAATAAAATGTCAGTAATTTCCACAGATGCTCAAGCAACTGCTTTGTTCAACAACTTAGTTAATACAACTAATTTAACAAGTGGGAGCGGATTTACAAGTGATGCTACTGGTCAAATCAAAATCACTTCTAACACAGGTGTAAATGTTGCAGGTGATATTGTTAACTATGCTACTGGTGGCAATTATGAATATGGCAAAGGTTCTGCAAACACTAACTATAGTGGAATTGAAATTAATAACTATGGTAAAGGCGGAACAGTTATCTCAGGCAACGTTTCAAACGCTAAAGGCTTAGTTCAATTTGATAACAACAAAGGCTCTATGGATATTTCTGGGAACATTAAAAATAATGGCACAACTCAAATATTCAACAGCCCATTTGCAGCTTTTGGAACAGAAGATGAAATCAAATCTAATGCTGAAAATTCTGGTTTAACAATTTCTGGAAATATTGATACAAAAGGAAACTTGGCTATCAGAAATAAAGGCGGACAAGGCTTAAATATCACAGGAAAAGTAAACCACGATGGTGATGCTTATGTTCAAAACGGATATTTAACAGATGATGTTGGTTATGATGTAAATGATACAAAACTTTCTAACACTGGAGCAATGAACATCAGTGGAACCTTTAATACTACAGGTAACGCTGAATTCCTTAACACTGAACATGGTCAAGACGGGTTGAACGTTACAGGAACAGTTACAGCTGGAGGCAAAGCTACTTATACTAACCATGGTAAAGCAGGTTTAAACGTTAAACAAGGTGGTTCAATTGCATCTTCTAAGGGTTTAGAAATGACAAACTATGGTGAAGGAGGTTTGAATATTGCAGGAACAGCAACTAACACTGGTGCAGCAACAGTAACAAACCATGCCGGTCGTTTAACTGTTGGCGGCTCATTTGCAAACAATGGAAATGCAACATTCTTAAATAATGGTTCTGAATTAAATGTATCAGGAACAGTTACAAACGAAAATGGTGTTCTTGATATGACTAACAACGGAGCTGATGGCTTCAATGTTACAAAAACAGGTAAAGTTTCAGGTAACGGTGGTTTGAATATGACAAACAACGAAACCGGAACTGCAGGTTTAAATATTGCAGGAACTGTTACTAACAAAGGTACAGCTAACGTTCTTAACAAAGCAGGAGCTTTGAATGTTGGCGGTACATTCACTAATACTGGTGATGCTACATTCACAAATGATGGAACTGATTTTGTTGTTGATGGATCTGTTGAAAACCAAAATGGTTCTTTAACAATGACAAATAACAACGGAGCATTTGATATTAACGGTTCTGTTGCAAATAGTGGAACTACAAAAATTACTAACAATGGTGCTAACGGTTTAAACGTTAACGGTACTGTTACTAATACAAATGGCAGACTAGCAATGCTTAATACTGGAGCTAAAGGCTTTAATGTTGCTAAAGGTGCTAACATAAATGCTCAAGGCTTAGATATGGAAAACAGAGGTGCTGCAGGTTTAAACATTGCAGGAACTGTTACTAACAAAGGTACTGCTAATGTTCTTAACAAAGCAGGTGCTTTAAATGTTGGCGGAACATTCACTAACACTGGTGATGCTACATTTACAAACGATGGCACTGATTTCGTTGTTAATGGAACAATTACCAATAATGAAGGCACTTTGAAAATGACTAACAACAATGGAGCTTTCAATATCAATGGTAAAGTTGCAAACAACGGAACTACAACTGATATTACTAACGCTGGAGCTGAAGGTTTAAATATTCAAGGAAATGTTTACTCTAATGGCGACCTAACAATGACTAATACAGGTGCTAAAGGTATCAACCTAGCTTCTGCAGGCAGAGTTAATGGTAACAGCGATATTTATATTAACAATGACTCTAAAGGCGGCGTTAATGTTAAAGGCTTAGTAAATGGTAAAAAGAATATCAATATTACAAGCAAAAATGGTAATGTTGTAATCGGTGATAACACTGAAAATGATAATTACATTACAGCCGGCAAAAATATCAACATCAATGTTAATAACGGCAGCATCCTAAACGAAGGAAGTTCTAAAACAGTTAAAACATTGTTGAAAGCTGATGGCGACCTTAATATGGATGTTACAGATGGTACAATCGGTGAACCTGTTCAACAAGAAGGAGCTATCGAAGGTAGCACAGGTGTTGGACCAAAGGCTCAAGGTGCTAGAGATTTCTCTAAATCAATCAATGCAAGCATTCGTGGTAAAGTAACTGCTAGAACAACTAAGAATGCAACTAAAGAAAATGATTTAGTTATCAACTATGCAGCCATCGATTCAGATATGAACATTGATTCTATCAAAGCAGATGGACGAGTTATCTTAACAGTTGATGATTCTAGCCACGCCAATGGTGGAGCTGCTAGCGGAACAAGATACAATATGGTTAACGCAAACACTGCAAAAGGCAATGTTAACGTTGAAGGTACAGGAATTTCCTTAATCTCTAACGGAAGCATTGGTACAAAAGGTAACAAAGTTACATTTGTTCAAACGGATGCTGCAAACCACAAAATGGATGCTTTAGCTAATGAAAATATCTACTTAAAAGAAAATAGCTTCGATGCTTATGGCAGAGATAATGAAACTAAATTGAACTCAGTATCAACAATGATTGCCAGAGAAGGCGACTTGGATGTTGAATTTGCTGGTAACACAACAATTGATAACATCACAGCTGAAGGCGATATGAAAATTGTTACTCGTGGTCAAAAAATGCACATCAAAAACTTAGGTCATATTAAAGATAGTGCAGTAACTCCAGAAGATTATTTCGGACCTAGAGATTACGGTTTGAAAGATAACCCTAACTTACCTGATGGTGGTTACACTGGAGAATATGAAAACGAAGCATTACCAAACAATGTAATCGTTAAAGCTCTTGATATTAACCACAATATCAGACCAACAGAAGAACTTGTTGA
Source organism: uncultured Candidatus Melainabacteria bacterium (assembly GCA_934692295.1). Taxonomy (GTDB): domain Bacteria; phylum Cyanobacteriota; class Vampirovibrionia; order Gastranaerophilales; family Gastranaerophilaceae; genus Zag111. The sequence goes on along the minus strand of CAKUTL010000014.1, from coordinate 28,605 downwards.
TGGTGGACACGAAGCATGGGCTAATTCAGAAGTAAGAATCGACAATGCAGTATTAGACAAAGGCAAATTAGATATTACAGCTGACGAAATCTATGCAAACGGAATTCACGCAACATTCAATAAAGAAGGATTTACAAAAGAAAAAGATCCTTCAACAAACAAAGTTCAAGGAACACCTGATGGCGTAAGTGGTATCCCTACAGGACACGCAGTAAGACCAGGAGATGTTGAAGATACAGGAAGAAACGAAACTGAAAGAAACTACTATTACCCAGAAGGTGATGGAGATGGAACATTCAAAGGCGAAGATTCTAATGTTGACCCAGATGATGGCATTGTAGATGCAACTCCATTAGAAATCCCTGATGACAAACCAACCCCTCCAGATCCTCCAACACCAGGACCGGATCCAGATCCAAACCCTCCAACTCCACCTACACCTCCAGAACCAGACCCAACTCCAAACATTCCAGATGGTGACGGAAGTATCACATACACACAAAGAAAAGGTGAAGACAACATTGATAACATCGATAAAAGACAATATATGAGATTCAATGTAGCAGATACTAAAAATCCAGTAGCATTAGAAAAATCAAGCAAAATTGACGGATTGCTAGACGTATCAAGAGGCGGTATCGCAGTTTCTCACCACAACGATTTAAAAGTTGGAGATGTTGTTCCAGTACACTTAACATATGGAGATCTAGATATCAAAACAAACGTTAAAATCGTTACAGCAACAACAAGCAGAGCAGGTGCAATGTTTGTAGATTTAGACCAAGCAACAGCAAACAAACTTCTATACTTAAATATCTTACTTGAAGATTCAATGAACCTTTCATTCAATAACTTAAGATAATAGATAGTTTAAATAATCAAAAGACCTCAGATGAAAATCTGGGGTCTTTTATTTTGTACATTTTACTATGTAACAATAAATTAAAAATATAGAAATATGGTGTTAAAAAATTTTTATGAGAGCTTTAGAATAAATATATAGACTGAACCATGCCAGTTAATATAAATAGAATTATATATGTGTTTGATAAGGGAAATCTATGGAATCAACAAGAAAACATCTGATATGCTTATTTTCAATCCTTTTAACTCTCTCTATGGGACAACATAATGTTTTACTGGCAACAGAATTAGCACCCGTAGGAGAGCATCAATGCCATTCTATAGATAAGATAGTAGGGCAACAAAAGAACGAAAAAAGGAATTATATCAGATATGAAGTTAAGGATTTAAAAAATCCGGTAGTCTTAAATAGAACAGGCACAGACATCCAAAGGCTCATAAACATCTCAAGAGGTGGAGTTGCAGTAAAAACATCAACCCCATTAGCGATAGGGCAAATTGTGCCTATTAAGCTCGTCTATGAAGACATTGCAATCAATACAGAGGCTCGAGTAGTATTCACTCAAGGAAACCTTGCAGGAGCAGAGTTTATAAATAGCGATAAACAAACCGAAAACAATCTTTTATACCTTAGCATAAGATTAGATGCCGATAATGGAAACTTAGTTACCAAACTATCCAGCTAAAGTAGAACTTATCCAATAAACTATTAATTAGTAATATAAACATAATCACACAATCACAATAAAGAACCCGTTAGAGCAAAAGACTCTCTCTTTTTAGAGATTCTAAATAGCTAAAACAGCAGAACAAATTAGACAATAAAAAAGAAGAGGGATTAAACTCTTCTTCTTTGTAATTTTTGAGCTCTCATTTGACGTCTGTTAACAGTTTGAACACCAGTACCTTGATTTTGTTTTGCTTGAACAATCATTTGACCGGTTGTCATTATTGCTGAACCTAACTTCATTGTATCTTCAAATGTTAATTTTTTGAAAGATTTTGTAGCTGAAGATTTAAGATTTTTAGCAATATCATTATTTACACTTGCCATTGTTTTTTCGCTTAAACCGGTTGTTTGAAGCACACTATTATCAGTTAAGCCTTGTTTAGCAATTCCTTCAGTGCTAGTTTTAAGATTTCCGGTTGCATTTGAAACTGTATTTGAACCATTTGCAGCAACGTCAGCTCCCTTAGTAGCAACTTCTGTTCCTTGAGTTGCAACATTTGAAGTTGTTTCAGCAGTTTTTGTAGCAACATCTTTGCCTGTTTCAGCTGCTTTATCCGCAACTTGTTCACCTGCTTTTGTACTAACATCAGCTGCTTTTTCACCAGCTTTTGCTCCGTTTTCTGCAGCTTTACTTGCAGTTTCAGCAGCTTTTTCAGTTGATTTAGAAGCTGCTCCCATTGATTTGCTTAATTGTTGAGTTCCTTTAACTGCAGAAGCACCTGACATAATTGCAGAACCAACTGACATAAATGCTTGTCCGATGTTACCTTGAGCAAATTGAACTGCGGCTTTAGTAACGTTTGCGGCACATTTTGTATAGTTACCAACTGTTTCAGTTACTTGACCTACAGTTTCAACAACTCTGCCTGCTGCTGCTGTTGGAGCCCATGCTTGCATTGCTCTACCTGCATATTGAGCAACTTGACCAGCTGTAGCTGTATAAGATCCGATTTGATCAACTTTGTTTGCTACGTTTAAAACTTTATTTGATTCTTGTTGGTTTGTTTGAATTGTTTGTCTATTTTGAGCTTGAGTTGTAGCAAATCTTTTTGAAGTTTTTGATAATGTTCTAATTTGTTTATTAGATTTTGTTTTTATTTTGTTTAAAGATTTAGTACCAGTTTTAATATCTTTTTGGATTGTACCGATATTACCTGTAAAAGATTGAATTTTTTGTTGAGCTTCAGATTTTTCAGCTTGAGAAGAAGAATCAGAAGAAGCAACTACAGACAATTGATCGATTTGATCATTGATTTGTTCCATTTCTGCTGCTTTCTTTTCAATCTTAGCAGCTTCTTTTTCCATTTTCTTCTCATTCTTTGAAATTTCTCTTTGAGCTGTTTTCATCTGCTTATTCAAAGTTTTTTCATCTCTCTTCATTTTAGAATCTAATGATTTCATATTAGAAGAAGATTGGTTCATTTGAGAAGTGCCTTGTTGAGCTCTTGAAGCAGCTGAACTAGATTCTGAAGAAGCTGATTTAGCTGAAGTTTTTGAAGATTCTCCATCTGATTTAGTTGATTCTTGAGAAGCTTCATCTTTCTTAGTTTCGCCAGCATCTCTTTTTGTAATTTCTGATTTAACTTTAGATAATTTTTTATCTACATCATTTTGTAAAAATCTTGGAATATCTGAATTTTTCAAATCTGTCAATTCTGATTTTAATTGTTTCAATTCAGTTTCAGAAACAGAAGTTAGGTTATCAAAATCATAATTTGCTAAATCTAATTTTTCGTTATTATCTTTAGATTTTGTTTCATCTGTTTTTGTAGAAGCAGAAGTTGAAGATGTAGCTGAAACATTAGAAATTGATTTTGCAATGTTTGCAGATTGAACATTTCCGATTGTTCTTGATTGAACACCGTTAGTTGAAGAAACTGTTGATTTATTATTAGAAGTTGAGCTTACAGTCTTAGCAAAAATTGATCCGTCTTTTGTCATACGAGAATCAACTTTTTTAGACATAGCGGCATTAGCACCCTTGTTGCTTTTCATCAACTTGAGTAGCTTTTGAATGTCTGTATTTTGATTTACGCCGTTAATACTCAATTTAAGCTCTCCAAATATAACTCTCTTATATATATAAAAACTTTTAGAATTGGCTAATTTCAGTACTTTACGTTTTATTTACAATTGTTTACATTAAGGAAAATGTATGTATAATTTGCTTTAAAAGTTTATTTTTGATAAAATTAAAAGGTAGTTTTATAAGAAATTAGGGAGAATTTAATATGGATCTTATGAAGGGTAAAAAAGGTGTAATTTTCGGAGTTTCTAATACTCACGGAATCGCTTATGGAATTGCAAAACAACTTCATGATGCAGGTGCAGAAATTGCATTTACATATGCTGGTGAAGCAATGGAAAAAAGAGTTAAACCTATTGCTGAAAGCATGGGTGCAAAAATCATCATGAGTTGTGATGTTACAAAAGAAGAAGAAGTAAAAGCAGTTTTTGAAGAATGCGAAAAAGTTTACGGAAAACTAGATTTCGTTGTTCACGCTGTTGCTTTTGCTAAAAAAGAAGATTTAATGGGAAGATTTGTTGAAACTTCTCAAGACGGCTGGAACACAGCTTTAGGCGTAAGTGCTTATTCACTAGTTACAATTTGTCGTAACGCAGAACCTATTATGAATGAAGGCGGTTCAATCTTCGCATTGACATACTTAGGTTCAGTTCTATCAGTTCCAAGCTACAACGTAATGGGTGTAGCTAAAGCAGCTCTTGAATCATCTATGAGATTCTTAGCAGTTGATTTAGGTAAAAAAGGTATCAGAGTTAACTGTATTTCCGCAGGTCCGGTTAAAACATTGGCTTCAATGGGTATTAGCGGATTTTCAAAAATGTTAAAAGCTGCTGTTGCTAGAGCTCCTCTAGGAAGAAACGTTGCATTAGATGAAGTTGGTAAAACAGGCTTGTTCTTAGCTTCTGATTTATCAACCGGTACAACAGGTGAAGTTATTTATGTTGACTGTGGTTGCCACTCTGCATACGCTTCAGCTGAAGAAATGGATATTTTAGCTAATAATATTGAATTATAATTTAGATTATAGAATAAATTCAAAGTTAAAAGAGTCGGGATTAATTAAATCTCGACTCTTTTTTAATAAGCAATATCTTAATAAATCAAAACAAATTATAAAGATTGAAGGTCTAAATCAATCTGTGTTTTCAATTCATCTAAATTTGAAAATTTTATTTCAGGTCTGATAAATCTGCCAAAACTTACTTTTATATCAGAATCATACAGATTTCCTTTGAAATTTAAAATATAAGTTTCTAAAGTACAAATACCAGAATTTGAAACAGTTGGAGCAACTCCAAAATTAGCTAAACCCTTATAAACTTTTGGAGAATCCCCAATATTAACTTCAACTTCATAAACTCCATGAGGAGGTTCAACAATTTCTAAAGGATAAATAATATTTGCAGTCGGATAACCAATAGTAGCTCCAAGTTCTTTACCCTTTATTACCGTTCCGGAAACAGAAAATTTTCGTCCGAGCATGGTATCAGCCATAAAGACAGAACCGGATTTAATAAACTGTCGGATAGCAGTACTACTAATCATATCTCCATAAATTGATTGTGGCGGAGTTGCAAAATAAATATAATCAAATCTTTCCTGACAATCAGATAGAAACATTACATTTCCGGTCTTATCAACCCCAAATTTGTGATTAAATCCTGTAGAAATAGCTCTCGGAGAGAAGTACTTAACTAAAACCTCTTCCAAATATTGCATAGGAGTCATTTTGCAAACTTGAGCAAAATCTAGCTCAATCAAATAATCAACACCTAACTCTGCAATATATTTGTATTTATCTTCAAGAGTTAAAATATACTTAGGAGAAACACTCTTAAAATAGCAATATGGATGTTCTTTGAATGTAACAACTGCTGACTTACAATTATTTTCCCGAGCAAAATCAACAGCACAATTTATAACGGCTTGATGACCTAAATGAACACCATCAAAAAAGCCCAGTGCTAAAGATAAATTCGGGATTTCTCTAAGTTCTCTTACTATCTCCATACTACGATTATATCCTAAAAATGTTAAATGTAAAAAATATTTACTTTTTTAAATTTTAATTAAACAAAATTCCAACAATACAAGCAGACATATAACAAGTTAATGTCCCACAAATTAAGGCTCTTAAACCTAATCTTGCCAAATTCTTTCTTTGGTTAGGAGCCAACTCTCCAATACCCCCGAGCAATATTGCAATTGAACCAAAGTTTCCGAAACTGCAAAGAGCAAAACTGGCAATTAAGAAAGATTTTGGAGAAAGATGCAACGCAGGATTAGTCAAATCCAAATATGCAACCATTTCATTAAGGACTAATTTAGTACCCATTAATCCTCCAACTGTAGTTGCCTCATGAAGAGGAACGCCCATCAACAAAGCAAATAAAGCAAAGATTTTACCCAAAATCATGTTCATAGATAAGTGAGTTAAATCCATACCAATAGCGGTTAGGTTAAAATGGAACAGTTTTACAACCAAAGTACCAAAACCTGCTAAAATCCAATCTACCATTGCAACTAATGCAACTAAAGCTAAAATCATTGCAACGACATTAATAGCAACTTTCATACCTTCTGAAGCTCCGGATGATATAGCATCAAAAATATTAGCATGAGTTCTATGACGTTTACTTACAGAAATTTTAAAATCTTTACTTGTTTCAGGAATTCCAGTTTCTGGAAAAACAATTTTGGAAATAACCAAAGCCCCAGGAGCAGCCATTATTGAAGAAGCTAAAATATACTCCGCAGGAATTCCCATCCCGATATAAATAGGCATGATTGAACCTGAAATACACGCCATACTACCTGTCATTGATGCCAAAAGTTCAGATCTTGTTAAATTTGCCAAATAAGGTTTAATCATAATCTGAGCAACAACTTGACCAACGAAAGAACTTGCAACATTAGAAAGAGCTTCTGCTCCACTAACGTCTAGCAATTTATTCATGCCTTTTCCTAATATTGCAACAACCCTCTGCATAATTCCATAATGGTACAAAAGATTAACCAAAATCATCATAAATACCATTGAACAAATCAATTGAAGTGCAAATATTGAACCTCCAGGGAATACGTGAGTAAAGTTTTGACTCATCAAACCACCAAAGACAAACTCGCCGCCTTGCTTAGCAAAAACAAGAAGTTTTTGGATAAATAAGCCAATACCCATAAACATTTTTTGTCCAAATGGAACTTTAAAAACAAAAATCGCAAGAAGAACCTGCAATAAAAAGCCCATTCCAATAGTTTTATAATTGATAGCCTTTCTGTTGTTAGACATCAAATAGGCTAAACCAAATATAAAAATTATCCCAAGAATTCCAATAAATCTGCTCATGTTACCCTCAAAACTACTTCCAATACTATTATACAAAAAAAGAAGCCTATATAGACTTCTTTTTGTAAAAATGTGATAAAAGTTAACGCAAATTAGCCTTTATTAAAAAATCCCATAATTTTATCTAACAAACCAACGGATTCATCAACATTTGAAGAACCATGAGATTCAAGTTTTTCTAATTTACTTTTAATTAACTGAGTTTCCGCAGGATCAGTAATAAGTTCTAAACATTTATTATAAGCATCAATTGCACCTTCAGAATCTTTAGTTTTTTCACATGCTTTTGCTAATTCTTTTAGTGCTTGAACATCTTTTGAATCAGCTTCTACAATCTTTTCTAAATATTTAACTTGCATTCTATAATCGCCAATGCCTTCTCTAAATTTAGCCAATTTTCTTAGGGCTTCTTTATTTGTTGGGTCTAACTTAGCAATTTTTTCATAGTATTCTGCGGCATGATTAGTTTCACCAGTTTCAGTAAGTAAACCCGCTAGCAGGAATAATAAATCAATATCGTCATCTTTTAATTGAACGGCATTTAAAAACTCGTTAACGGCAATATCAGTATTTTTTCTAAGCATGTTATACTTACCCCAGTTAACATGAGCATTATATTCATCCCCTTCTTCATCATAAACCAATGCACGCATTTGGAAAGTTAATGGGGAATTAGGAGATAATTTATTATATTCATCAATATATTCAAGAGCTTTTTTGAAATCTTTTGAAGAGTAACAATATTGAGCCTGAAGAGTATAATATCTTGGAGAATTTTTGAATTCATCCGGAAGAGCATTCAATTTTGCATACGCTTCATCAATTTGTCCCAATTCAAGCATACATTGAATTTTTAAAAGTTCATCCTTCGTATATTTTATTGCACTTTCGGCATCTCCACTTTTCAAATAAACAGCAGCCAAACCTTCATTAATTCTATCAGTATCAAAGCCCTTTTGCTTTGCACGTTGAAGAACATCAATTGCACTTGGATATGCCTCTTCTTTCATATAAATATCCGCAAGTTGCAAGAAAATTTCTTCATGCAAATTGTCATACTCTAAAATAACATTATATTCATCAATTGCCTTTAAATCTTTTCCCTGTTGGCGATATAAATTTGCAAGAGTTAATCTTGTCATAATAATTTGAGTTTCATCATCTGCAACAGATAAGGCTTTCTTAAAATCATTTACGGCAAAATCCAATTTACCTTCAAGAGAATTTTTATTTCCTCGATAAATATAATACTTATATTTATCAGTATTTTCATAAATTGAAATTAACTGTTCATAAGCTAAAGGATTTGCAACATCTCTTTTCAAGATTTCATGATAATACCAAGCAGCTTCTTCCGGATTTTCAAGAATTAAAGATAAGTGTCCCAAACGCTCCATCAAGCCAATATCATCAGGGTTTTGGTCAAATTCTTTTTTATATTCACGGTACGCATCTTCATACTGTTCATTTGCTTCAAATTGTTCAGCCAACTGTAAACTCATTATTGATAACTCCTATTTAATACTTACGCTTAAGTATTATAGCATTAAACGAGAGATTATTCAAATCTAATTGTAGGCATTTTGAGCTTTTGGCATTCCATTTTCAAAATAATATTGAACTCCTTCGATAGATTTTTTCAAAACAGGTTTCAGAGTTTCTAATTGATCTTTATAAAAATTTTGAAGCACAAAATTTTCTGCTGGAATAGGAGGTTGAGGACCAATACCGACCTTTAATCTTGCAAAATTGGAGGTTCCAAGATGCTTAATAATTGATTTAATACCATTATGCCCGCCATCAGAACCATTCGGACGGAAACGAATTGTTCCTAATTCTAAAGACAAATCATCATAAACTATAATCACATCTTCAACATCGATTTTGTAATAATTCATAACTGCAATAACAGCTTCTCCAGACAAATTCATAAACGTCGTAGGTTTAATAAGCATTATATCTTCAAATCCTGATTTATACTTTCCTATAAAACATTTTAGCTTTTTATCCTCTTTAAAAGTTACATCATTCATTATTGCCCATTTATCAACAACCATGAACCCTACATTATGACGGGTAAAACAATATTTTTCTCCAACATTTCCAAGTCCTACAACTAATTTCATTATCTAAAATCCTTTTAATTTATCTACTAACTCTCTTTTAGTATTTTAACGTAAATAAATATTACCGTAATGATATAGCAAATATATGCTTAACAAAAAGATAAATTAAAAATAAATTAAGAAAAAACATGAGGTATAAATTATGAAAAAAGAATTAACTAATGAAAAAAGCTCTCAAAAGGTCGCAAATTTTTTAGGAAAAAACGGACTTCATAAAAAAGATTTTGCAGAAATGATTGGAGTAACTCTCTCATACGTATATAATTTGATAGATGAAACAATTCCGTTTTCAACAAGAAGCACAACGTTAGAAAGAATTGCGACCGTCATGGATATTAAACCGGAAGAATTTGAAGAATATAAAATTCCACAAGAACCAATTCTTCAAGATGAAACTATTGAACTACTAAAAAGCATGCTTCATGACAAAAAGATGAGTGTAATCAATTTTCTAAAAGCATTTCCACGAAAAAAACGTATTGAAATTGTTGACATGCTACGAGGAGCATATCCAATCCCTATAGATTTTAAAGAGCTTCAAATGATAGGAAAAATATTAGACCTGGATAACAATGATATTTACAATATTTGGGAGGACAGAATAAAACAAGTCCTTGAAACCAACGGAATGAACTTAAATAATAACGCAGCACTAATAAATTCAATGTTTGAATGTGCTAGAAAATATATCAACTTAGAATAAATAGAGAAAAAGCCCTTCTAAAATGGAGGGCTTTAGTACTATTTTGAGAAATTTATAAAAAAATAAGAAAAAACAGTTGACAATAAAAAATGTTCTTGCTAAGATAAATACACACGGTGATTGAACCGTTAGCCAAGGAAATATGAATAGTTGATATGCGCTTGTAGCTCAGCAGGTAGAGCACTCCCCTTTTAAGGGATAGGTCACGCGTTCGAATCGCGTCAAGCGCATATTTTTTATGAAAAAATTATACAAATAAAAAAAGAGGTTATTTTAAAACCTCTTTTTTTATTTGCTAAATTATAACTTATAAATTAATCCATTAGATTATGAGCAATTTTGTTAAACTGTTCCAGCGTAATACGTCCATCACTTAAATGTCCTACTAAGCGTAAATTTCTACAGTTTGCAAGTTTCTTTCCATAAGTATATTTAAAATCTTCCATTTCAGGTTTTATAAACGCTTCAACCAATTTCTTATTTGGAACGGCATCATTAAATTTCAAATAGCCCTCTAATTGCGTTCTATATTTAGTTAGTTCCGGAAGGTTTTTTCTTACCAATTCGAAATTTGGATGTTTTTGACCTTGAACTAAATATGCAAATACCGGATAATAATTTGGATTTGTATCAATATATTCTAAAAGATTTAATTTTTGGCAATCAGCATTTTTAAATCCTTTAACATTTCCAAATTCCAAAATTTCAGGAGATAAGAAATTTTTCACGAAATTTATAGGAATACTAATATTATTTTCCTTATAATAATTATCCAATCTATTTATATATTTTGACAACTCTTCTGAATTTTCTATAAAATTCTCAGGTCTTGAGAAATGATATTCCCCTAGCAGAGAGTGCATAGTTAACTTCATTTTATTATCTTGCAACATTTCAGTAAACTTTTGTACTATTGGAGTGTATCCCTCTTCAGAAGCAACAAAATCTTCTAAACTCTCAAGAAGAGGATATGAAATCTTTGGATGATTCAAATTAGACTTTGTAATTGTTATTGCATCCAAAATAGATTCAATCCCCTTAGGATTGTCAGACATAAAAGGCTTAAATGTTCTTTTAATTGCTTTTGCCATCGTTGTAATATCTGAGATACTATATGATTTATCTAGCATTTTATTTACAGTAACAAACATTGGCTCAGGTTTAGCCAATCTGAAAATCAGACCCATTGACTCTCCTAATGAATAAGATAACAAGTCTCCAAGAGTTTCTCTTTGAGTAAGAGTGCCTTTATAGTCCACCAATTTTGTTTTCAATTTATTTAATTCAGCTTTTTTGGCTACTAAATCATCTAGATAGTTTGTGGTATCGATAACAGTATTACCTCCAGAAAGCAAATATTTTGCAGCATGATAAGCATTTTCATCTAAAACGCCATTTGGTTTTAATTTCTCCAGAAGTCTGCTATTTGCCTTTGTCCAAGGGAAAGATGGTTCACAATAACGAGCCATTGGCTGTTCCAAATAGTATGTAGAATTTTCTAAAGATTCTAACCCCTGTGCAGTTCTTCTTCTTAACATAGTTGCAATATTACACAAAGATCTATCAACCATTTTATAACCAGTTTCAGGGCTGTATGATTTGCACTCTTCTAAAACAGCACGAGCAGTATCTAAAGAATTAAAATATTTTGTATCAAAAATTTTCAAATACATCGCAGCAGCTTTATCAAAAAACTCATTTCCGTCTTTATCTCGTTTAACAACTGTAGCACGGTCTTTTGGGTATCTGGATAAAAATTCAAACAATTCCGGTTCCGCACTCAATGAAGTTTCATTAGAAGATTTTAGAACAGATTTAGTTAATATTTTTCTTATTTCTGGAGTTGGTATGCCATCTTCAACAAGAGCATCTGTAGCATATTTTGCAAACTTATAAATTGTTTTATACTCCAAGTTTAATTTTTTATCTATTGAACTTGGAACAATATTTTCAATAAAATCTATCAATTTTAAAGTCTTAATATCACCCTCTGTCATATCGGTATCAGGGTAATAACGATTTTTAATTTTATTTTGACCGCCATATAGACGATCCATAATAGAATCAGATAAAGGCAAATCATTCTGATCATAAGAACTTATATAAGTCTTAGAACTTTCATTTCTTTTATCAAACAACTCATTCATCCTAAAAGTGTTCTTTTTTTCTGCTAATCTGGGAGTTTCAAATGACATATGCTCGAAAATGTCATCATAAGTTGTTGCACCAATATTATGCCCCATCTTTTGTGTAGAATAAGAAACAAATTCATCATCTATATCTCTTACCGGAATTAAATGCCTTAAACCTTTTTCAGGAATTTTCTTCGGTAAAATTTCCGGTAAAAACCTTTTACCTTCAATACTTTTTATAATTTCTATCATCGATGAACAATAAATACGCATTTTTAAACTTTCATTTTCATATATGCAAGGAACAAAACCCCTAAAGCAAAAATTTCGTTACTTTAGAAAAATTCTTTTACATAAATTAGCTAATAACTACATTTCGGAATTAACAAAATACTCTTTACCGTTATCAATAATAATTGCTGTTAATGGAGCATTTTTAAATTTTCCACAACCGGTATCAATGCAAATTTTGTCGTCTTGCACTTGTGGGGTATCAAATTCAGTATGACCAAAAATAATTTTATACGGTAAATGATGAGTATTTTTATAAAATTCCGTACGGATATAAACCATATCCTCTTCGGATTGTTCTTCAAGAGGAACACCTATTCTAATTCCGGCATGGATAAAGAGGTAATTGTCTTGAATATGATAAAACTTTAAATTATTAAAAAAGTCGCCATGAATTTTCATTATATTATCGAAATTACCGTAGCTTTTTGTAGTCGCATCACCACCATAATTCCAAAATAGATAGTTATAATAATCGCTGGATTTCGCATGCAACATTGCATACTCATGCGAACCGATTAAATAAACACAATTACAAACATCTCCAAGCTCGATAAGTTTATCTACAACTTCTTTTGATTTTGCACCCCTATCAATATAATCCCCCATGAAGACAATTGTATCATCTCTTTGAGGTGAAATATTATTTATAATGGCACAAAGTTTTTCATATTCGCCGTGAATGTCAGATATTCCAATAAGACGTTTCATAAGAACACGGTAGTATAAAAACGGATTGATTTCAAATAAAAATCAAATAGCTGTTACAGAATAGACTTTTTAAGGATTTTATGTATAATGAAGACTATGAAAATATTTATCAGATTTTTTCTAATTACGTGTTTATTTTTTGCAACAATTTATTCTAATGTTGCGAACTTATCAATTGATTTTTCACCAATTCAAAACACCATTCAAGCATCTGATAATAATACAATTTCGAAAGCAGAAAATAGAAACGTTAAATATTTAGTTTCTTCAAATTTTGCAAATTCAAATGCAATTTTCCAAAAGAAAGAAAATTCTAAAAATATTTTTTCGGACTTTAAAAATATTATCCCTCCGGAATCATCACAATTTTCACTTCTTATAACATACATTTACACCAAATCCTACTTACGTAAAAATTTCGTAAGTTTAAAGAGAGATTATCTTTTTGAAATATCTCCAAACGCACCATAGCATAACACTCAACATTCAAATCAAAACCAATGAAAGACTTGGTTATATTGTGTTATGGAAAAATTACAAAAGGAGATAAACTATGGAAAAAGAAATGATTAGCAGTGAAAATAGTGAATTGCACCAAGATTCACATCCAACATTTGAAAATTCCGGAAGCGGAGTTTTAGGGTCAATCGTATTCATTATACTAATGTTAGTTATTATGGTCGTAATTTCTATCTATATGAAATAAATAAACATTCTACATATAAACCACATAAAAGCGGATTGAAAAAATTCAACCCGCTTTTCTTTTTTTATATTTTATACGTTTAACTAGGCAGCTTTAGCTTGAGATTTAGCTCTATTTTTGGTTATAAGCATATAAGCTCCGCCTGCAACAGCCAAACCGCCAACTACAACAGCTAGAACAACTTTTAGAGGTCTAGACTTAGTATTTCTCATCATTTCTTCTGCTTGTTCAATGTATTCGCCAAACTTACCTTGAACACGACGCATTGGATTTTTATTACGAGCATCCCAACCTTTATCAACTTCTAAAATATCTTCTAAGTAGCACTTATTCGCACTCTTACCAAAGTTGTACTCTCCGTTATTATGCCAATCAACAAGTTCTTCAATATTTTTCTTAGATTTTGCAATATAAGAAGGTCTATCGTTAGAATATTCATAAATCATAGACTTAAATATATCTCCAACTTGTTCTGCTTGATGATTTACTCTGGCATCATCAATTTCTTTTGGAGAATTTGCCCATGACAAACCAAATCTTTCCGGTCTTAATTCAACAGCATCTTTTGTAAGGAAACCGTTTTTAGGATTTGTATAATCAACCGGACCACCTGTAGCAGTTGTACCGTATGGAGTACCTGCAATTTTACATTCAATAGGTGTAATACCATACATTTCACGACGAGAAGTAAACAATCCGTAGTGAGCAGCTCCGACTAATCTGTTAGGAGTAAAGCCGTCAACATACATTATATTGTGTTTATAAGCCCCACCATCAAGTTTACCAATTTCTTCTAAATCATGAACAATAGCCTTGTAATCATCTGCATCCTTATTCCAAGGACCTGCACCCAAAAGAACCTTAACCTTTTGTTTCATTTCTTTGGGAACTGATTCATCTTTTAAGAAGTTCAAGAAGCCCTTAGTTGAAATAGGGAAACCTTTTTGTTCATCTGGTCTGCCGAAACCAAAGACCAAAATATCACCTTCTTTAATCGGAGATAAATAGCCTTTAACATTATGTCCATCAGCAATTTGACCTTCATTAAAGAATAATTTATTAAGTTCATCCTCTCCTTTTTCACCAGCTTTCCAGATTAAATTAGTAAGCCATTTAGCATTTTTGTTTTTAGCCGCAACAACTTCTTCAATATTAGAACCGTTATATTCAAAAGTTGTAAACCCTGCTTTTGCATCAGACAAACCGTTATTACCACGGCCAAAGTTTGCTGTTGGATCATTCAATCTTAAGTTTGCAGGTGTAACGCCATTACCAACTGACTTTGTATGAATTCTGGCATAGTCATCTGTTAAAAATTTTGCAGCATCAGGAGTTTCTTGACTTTTCATTTCTTTATCAAAGGTATGAGAAACAGTACCTTCAGAAATATTATCAGGGTTTGTTTCAACTGCAGCAATACCTGTTTTCAAGATATTATACATACCTGAGCCATCTTTAAATGGTGCCAAATAAGGATCAATAATCGTTGAAACAATTTGTCTTTCTCTATCAGAAAGAGCTGACATGCCTTGTTCTTTCGCTTTTTTCAACAATTCAAAATCAGGCATAGCTTTTAGTGCCGCAGCATCAGTTTCATCACCAACAACAGAAATAAATTTCATTGGGTCATTAGTCAAACCTTGATAGTTTCTGCCGGTATTGTGATCCCAAATGTGAACTTTTACACCATTAACATCATTCTTTCCGTTTGCAGACATATTTGCTAAATGCACACCATAAGTGTGAGTACATCTATCATGAGCAAACACGTTAGCAGGATCAAAGAATCCAAATTCCGGTGTATTCATTTTAGAGTGGACAAAATCAGCTTGAACTCTCATCCAATCAGAATTTATAATTTCTGCCTCAAATGGAACATTACCGAAACAATCATAAGAATATGGCTTTGATGCTTTAGCTAAATCTGGAGTATAAACAAAATAATGAGGTTGACCTTTCAATTTGTTATAACTTGGATTATGTTCAGAAATCTTTAATAATCTATATTTAATAGTATCAAGCTCCCCAAGAACATTTGATGATGGACGTTTTACTTCTCCGGAAACACTTGTTGGTTCCAAGATACAATATCTGGATTTCGCCTCCGGACCATTACCATTGGGACGGCTTTGAATTACATAACTTAATTCATCTGTCTTTAAGCCTAATTTTTTAGCAACGGCGGCCAAGTCTTCACCAACATTAGCACTATAAAAAGCACTGTTTGGCATTTCATCAGGCAACTTAGCTACACCATTAGGGAAATCTTCTTTTCTATGGATTAAAAATTTATAACCGCCTTTTGGATTATTATGTTCCCAAAACGGCATAAAACTTCTTGCATCCATATTTTCATGTTTACGCATGCTATCAACAACTTCATAACCAACACAACCTTCTCCACCTTGAGAAGTTTCTGCTAATCCCAAACCATTATTTTCTGGAGTGAAAGATGCTAATTGATTCATATTCTTTCCAGTAAAGGTAAGTAGAACCATCTTCGAAATTCCAACCGAAGAATTAACATGTTTTGAAGCAGAATTAACACTTAGTCTGTTTTTATAGACAGATTTTTGAGAATAACTATTTACATAATCTACACGCATAAATGTCCCCTAACTTTATTTGTCCCCATCAAGATATTATAAAAACCGTAAAAATATTTTTTAATAGATATTGCAGAAAATATTAAGAAATTGTAACGTAGAAAGAAGCCTTAAAAATTAAGGCTTCTTTCTATTACTGAAAATTAATTTGCAGTTGTTTCTTCTGACTGCTCAGATTCTTTTTCTTTTTTAGCTCTTTTTGCTTTTGATGCTTTTTCAAAAGTAATTTTTCCATCAACAAGGGTAACCTTAATTGTATCACCTTTGCCGTATTTGCCGGAAAGAATTTCTTCTGCCAAGCTGTCTTCCATTTTTCTTTGGATTAAACGTCTTAATGGTCTTGCACCATAAGCCTCTGAATATCCGTTTTCTGCCAAGTAATCTTTTACTTCATCAGAAACATCAATATTCAATTCTTTTTCAGCTAAACGTTTGAACAAGTCTTTCAACATCAAATCAACAATTTGTCTAATTTCTTCTTTCGACAAATGAGCAAATACGATAGTTTCATCGATTCTGTTCAAGAATTCTGGTCTGAATGCTTTCTTCATTTCTTCTGAAACAGTATCTTTCAATTTTTCGTATTTAGATTTTGATTCATCTTCTGCTGTAGTGAAACCTAACTTAGAAGTGTTTGTAATCATACTTGCACCAACGTTAGAAGTCATAATAATTACAGTATTTTTGAAGCTAATATGACGACCCTTTGAATCCGTCAATCTGCCATCATCAAGGATTTGTAACATTATGTTGAATACGTCAGGGTGAGCCTTTTCAATTTCATCAAATAATACAACTGAATAAGGTTTCTTTCTAACAAGTTCAGACAAATGTCCACCATCATCATATCCAACATATCCTGGAGGTGAACCGATAAGTTTTGCAGTTGAATGTTTTTCCATAAATTCAGACATATCAACTCTTATCATGTTATCTTCTGAACCAAACATGGCTTCTGCTAACGCTTTTGCAAGTTCTGTTTTACCTACACCAGTAGGACCACAGAAGATAAAACTACCAATAGGTCTATTTGGAGATTTTAAACCGACCCTTGCACGTCTAATAGCTTTTGAAATTGCAACAATTGCATCATGTTGACCAATTACTCTTTGATGTAAAGTGTCTTCTAATTTTAGAAGTCTTTCACTTTCGCCTTCTGTCAATTTAGTAACAGGAACACCAGTCATCATTGCAACAACCTCAGCTACATTTTCAGCCGTAACAGTGGGTTTATTGGCATCGTGTTCTTCTCTCCACTTAGCAGATACTTCACGAATTCTATCTCTCAAGTCTGCTTCATCATCTCTTAGTTGAGAAGCTGTTTCAAACTCTTGATTTCTAATTGCATCTTCTTTTTCTTTAATCAATGTTTTTAATTGTTTTTCAAGTTCTTTGCCTTCTGGACACATATTAGATGCTTTCAATCTAACTTTCGAACTTGCTTCATCGATTACGTCAATTGCTTTATCTGGCAAGAATCTATCGTTTACATATTTGCTAGATAATTTAACAGCTGCAACAATTGCTTCATCTGAAATCACCAAATTGTGATGTTCTTCATATTTAGGTTTTAACCCTTTGATAATTTCAATAGATTCATCAATTGAAGGTTCATCAATTTGAACTGGTTGGAAACGACGTTCTAAAGCTGAGTCTTTTTCAATATACTTTCTGTATTCATCAGAAGTTGTTGCACCAATAACTTGAATTTCACCTCTTGATAAAGCAGGTTTCAAGATATTCGCAGCATCAATTGCACCTTCTGCAGCACCTGCACCAATCAATGTGTGCATTTCATCGATTACAAGAATAATATTTCCTGCCTGACGAATTTCGTCCATAATTTTTTTAAGACGTTCTTCAAATTCACCACGGTATTTTGTACCTGCAACCAAAAGTCCCATATCCAATTGGATAACTTTTTTCCCATCCAAAATATCAGGAACTTCAGCATTTACAATTCTTATTGCAAGCCCTTCAGCAACCGCAGTTTTACCAACACCAGGTTCACCAAGTAAAACTGGGTTATTTTTTGTACGTCTTGCAAGAATTTGAATTACACGTTCAATTTCTTTTTCACGACCAACAACAGGGTCTAAACGCAACTCTTGAGCTGCTAAGGTTAAATCTCTACCAAATTCATCCAAACTTGGAGTCTTAGTTTTTCCGCCAGTTGAAGAACTTGAACTTGAAGAACCTGAACCAGAACCACCTGCAGTAGCTTGAGGTTTTGATTCTCCTAACATTTTAATTACGTTACTTCTAACTTTATTTAGATCAACACCAAGATTTTCCAAAACTCTAGCAGCAACACCTTCACCTTCACGGATTAAACCTAACAAAAGGTGTTCAGTTCCGATGTAGTTATGACCTAATTGTCTTGCTTCATCCCAAGAAAGTTCTAAAACTCTTTTAGCTCTTGGAGTGAAAGGAATTTCTACTGCTACAAAACCAGAGCCTCTACCAATAATTTTTTCAACTTCTGCTCTTGCATCTTTAAGGTTAACACCCATAGATTTAAGAGTTTTAGCAGCAACACCAGTTCCTTCTCCGATTAAGCCCAACAAAACTTGTTCTGTACCAACAAAATTATGACCTAATCTTCGAGCTTCTTCCTGAGCAAGCATTATAACTTTAATTGCTTTTTCTGTAAAACGTTCGAACATTTTTTACTCCTATCTCTTCTTATAGAAAAATTATATACAAAAAACGAAAAAGTTTCAAGGTGTGAAGCGAATGTTAATACAAAACCGAGCAAAAATTATAAAATAAAATTACTTTAGACCTAAATCACGCAAAAAATGTTCATTATCTGACAAATCAAACAACTTTGACTCTTCAAAAGGGTCAATCACATCACCACAACGGAATAAATTATCCATAATCTGATTATGAGATGAATTTTCAGGATTAGAAAGAACTAACTTTGTAAAATTTTTCACATCAGTTTTTCTTTCATACAAATTAAGGGCATGCTTTGAAAGATTTTTTAAAAACGGATTTTCAGTTTTTTGAATCGGAGAAGAAGCAAGAGAACACTTATTCTCTGCATTTTGAGCCTTCAATTGTTGAGCTAACTTTTTAAACATCACATCTCCCTTGACATCAATATTATACATTATTATCCAAGGATTGCAAATTTTAATCCCCTTACACTCTTATTTTAAAAAGTTAAGAACTTGATTATAAAATATCTTTAAACTAGAATAGATATGCTGATTATAAACAGAAAAGAGGATAAAATGCTTGATATTAAATTGATTAGAGAGAATCCGGAAAAGATTAACGAACTTTTAAAAAGAAGAAATCCAGATTTATCAATAGATGAAGTGATTGCTATTGACGAAGAAAGAAGAAAAATTCAAACAAAAGCCGACGAATTAAGAGCAAAAAGAAAATCGGAATCTCAAAAAATCGGTTTGATGAAAAAAAATGGTGAAGACACCGATAAAATTCAAGAAGAAGTAAGATTTCTTGGAGATGAAATCAAAGAATTTGAAGAAAAACAAACAGAATTAGATGCAAAACAAAGAGATATTTTATTGCATATTCCGAACATTCCAGATGAAACAACTCCAATCGGGGCTTCTGATGCTGATAACGTAGAAGTTTACAAATGGGGCGAACCAAGAAAATTCGATTTTGAATTCAAAGCTCACTGGGATTTATGCGAAGAAAAAAATCTTGTAGATTTCGAACGTGGTGTTAAATTATCTCAAAGCAGATTTACTTTATACAGAGAAAAAGGTTCAAGATTAGAAAGAGCTATCATCAACTTCTTCCTTGATTACCACACAGAACAACAAGGTTATGAAGAAATCCTACCACCATTTATGGCAAACTCTGCAACAATGACAGGTACAGGACAGCTTCCAAAATTCGCAGAAGACATGTACAAATGCGAAAACGAAGATTTATACTTAATACCAACAGCAGAAGTTCCTGTTACAAATATCTACTCTGGAGAAATTTTATCAGAAGAAGATTTGCCTAAATACATGACAGCTTACACTCCATGTTTTAGACGTGAAGCAGGTTCTGCAGGTAAAGATACAAGAGGTTTAATCAGAGTTCACCAATTCAACAAAGTTGAACTTGTAAAACTTTGTACTCCAGAAACAAGTAAAGACGAACACGAAAAATTAACAGAAGATGCAGAAAAAATGTTACAACTTCTTGAACTTCCATACAGAAGAGAAGCATTATCAACAGGAGATATTGGATTCTCTGCTAACAAATGTTGGGATTTGGAAGTTTGGATGCCTTCATATAATGCTTACAAAGAAATCTCAAGTTGTTCTAACTACGGAGATTACCAAGCAAGAAGAGCAAACATCCGTTACAAAGAAAAAGCAACCGGCAAAACAAGATTTGTTCACACAATTAACGGTTCAGGTCTTGCAGTTGGCAGAACATTTGCGGCTATCGTTGAAAACTATCAACAAGCAGATGGAACAATTATCGTTCCTGAAGTATTAAGAAAATACACAGGATTTGATAAAATCTAAAAAATTTAAAATCCACAAAGATAAAAAAAGAACGAACAATTAAATGTTCGTTCTTTTTTTAATACGTTATTAAATCTCGCTAAACTAGCAGCATTTAATAAATTTATCCATTTTTGAATCAAAATCAGATGCAAGAACATCAACTTGAGCAGCTTGCGATCTGCCATTTTCAATCATATCAAGTTTAATCTTGTTTCTGCTGGCATCATCAACCACATCAACAAGTCGATTTAAGAAATTAGAAATAGATTCATGTTTTCTCATTTCTACTTCAATTTTTCCTGCAATATATGCTTTAAGCCTATCTTGATCTCTTGATTCATATGGACTATGAGTTCTTATAATAGAGGTACTTGTTGGTGATCCGTCAAGGTAATGAATATATTTTTCACATGAAATAAAATCTCCAACTTTACCATTTTTCTTCAACCCGCTTGAAATCAAATCACTTGCATTTGGGGTCATCTTAAAAGCTGTAAATCTAGGTGAATTCACATTATTAGTAACTTGCATGTTATCTCCTTTTAGAGTTTCAAAACTTGTAAACGAAAAATTTGATAGGGTCTAAATAATTTATTTACAAAAATTTATATTACACAAGTAGCAATTTGTCAAATAAAATGTAAACAATGTTTACAAACGAGAAAATAAAAATCTAGCTTTAAATATCTTAAACAATATGTTATAATTATAAATAGAATAGCATTTATAGGTAAAAAAAAGATGAGAGAATTTCCATTTGAGCTGGATGATTTCCAAAAAGAAGCGTGTGAAATTATTGATAACGGAGAGAGTGTTGTTGTTTGCGCTCCAACAGGTGCAGGTAAAACTGTAATTGCTCAGCACGCAATCAACAATGCCTTAAAACAAGGCTGTAGAATTTTTTATACAACCCCACTAAAAGCATTATCAAATCAAAAATTTTATGATTTTTGCGAACAGTACGGTTCAGATAAAGTCGGGCTTCTTACCGGAGACACCTCAATTAACAGAACAGCTCAAATAGTCATTATGACAACAGAAGTTTTTAGAAATATGCTATATGGCACAAACTTTGGAGCAGTTGCCGACAATTTGAAAGATGTTCGCTATGTTGTCCTTGACGAAGTTCACTATATGAATGATGAACAGAGGGGAACGGTTTGGGAAGAAAGTATAATTTACTGCCCTACCAATATTCAAATTATCGCTCTATCTGCAACAGTTGCAAACTGTGATGAACTAACCGATTGGATTAACACTGTTCATTCAAAAACCAAACTTGTTAATACAGATTTCAGACCGGTGCCATTGAGATTTTTCTATTTTGATAGTTCTCAACCTTATAAATTACTTCCACTCCTAACACCGGATGGAAAGCTCAATAACAAAATAAAACCAGAAAAACCACAATGGGCAAGAGGAAAAGATAAAAGAAAAAAAACATATGTCAAACAGATAATTCAGAACTTAGCAGATAATGACATGTTACCTGCAATTTATTTCACTTTTTCCAGAAAAAAATGTGATGAACAAATGGAAAAATGTTCTGGACTGGGTTTAAATACGAGAAAAGAACAGGAAGAAATAAAAGCTTTTATTGAAGAATTTATTGCTGAAAACCCTCATTTATATGGAAACAAACATATTGAATACTTAATTCAAGGTGTTGCATCTCACCACGCTGGATTATTACCAGCATGGAAGAATTTAGTAGAAAAACTTTTCCAAAAAGGACTTATCAAAGTTGTATTTGCAACAGAAACCCTTGCTGCAGGAATCAATATGCCGGCAAGATCAACTGTTATCAGTTCAACGAGCAAAAGAACCGATTCTGGACACAGAATGTTAACAGCTAATGAATTTTTACAAATGTCAGGAAGAGCTGGACGACGAGGAATGGACGAAGTTGGTTATGTAACAGTTGTAGGAACACCTTTCCAAACGCCAGAGGAAGTAGCAGAACTAGTTCTAAGTGATTCTAATCCTTTAGAAAGTAAATTTTCTCCAAGCTATTCAATGGTTCTAAACTTGTTGCAAAGATTTAATCTTGAAGAGTCAAAAGAACTCATCCTAAAAAGTTTTGGCTATTATTCATCCGATTATAGACTTAAACCTATATTGTTCCAATTAGAGCAATATGATAAGGAAATAGAGGAACGTTCTTTTATTTGTCCAAACAAATTATCTGATGACAAAATGCTTGAATATGACAAGTTAAGATTTTTGTATGTTCAAAATAGACAAACCTACAAAAAAATTGTTAAACAAGAAAAATCAAAACATAGACCATTATCACCAGAAGTTGTTGAATTTGGCAAACGCAATAAAGAAGAATTGCATAAACTCCAACAATTTGCCTGCGATAACTGCAAAGTTTATAAAAAACACTCAAAAAATCTCGAAGTGCTAAAACGAATTGACTCAAAAAAGAAAAAATTACTAAAAGAAATTGAAAAACAAAAAGATATTTACTGGAACAAATTCATTGCTCATCGTGCGGTGTTAAAAGAATATGGCTATATTCATAACGATTACCCAACAGAAAAAGGGAAAACTACATCACAAATTCGTTCTGAGAATGAATTGTACTTAGCAGAAATTATTTTCTCTGGGGTGCTTGAAAACTTAACACCTTCACAACTTGCAGGGGTAATTTGTGCGTTAACGACAGAAGAATTAAGAATAGAAATTCCTTATATTCCGTTCTCAGAACCAGTTAGGAAAACCCTTAATCAAATCCGCAATATAAAACGAAAACTCGAAAAAGTACAATCTAAACATGATATTGAAGCACCATTGTATATCAATCCATATTTCAGTTCTCTAATTGAACTCTGGGTTGAAGGAGCAGAATGGGAAACAGTTTCAGAACAAATTGAAATTGGCGAAGGCGATATTGTAAGAGCGTTCAAACGAGTTGTTGATGTTTTAAGACAATTAACAACTATTGATAATATCCCAGAATCATTGGTATTCACCGCAAGGGAGGCGATAGAAAAAATCCAACGCCCTCCGGTAGATGTTGATTAATACCACCTCTACCACGGATAATCTTTTGGGATTTTCCAACCGTTAAGTTGAATTAACTTTGTACAATAACCACAATTTGTACAACCTTTTTTACAAGCCCAAATTGCTCCTGTTTTTAAATGATCAACCGTTCCATTCCAATTTAAAATATAAGGCTCTATATAGCTGACACTATTCATTTTATCTGCGGAACTCCAATGAACTCTTTTTGTAAACTGATATTGAAATTTATTTCTTGGATTAATCTCCGTTTTTCCATTTACATAATAAACTATATCTCCACCATTTAAATCAATATCAAAAGTAAACATAGAACCATCTAATAGTATTACTCTTACACCATTATTATAATTAGAGGTATTACGTTCCATTTTAACATATTTCATATACGGAAGAAAATATGTATTCATAAAATCAACCATATCGGCATACGTATATTCTCGACTTTGCTCTACCCAACCATCAGGATCTCCATTATCAACCATTGACAAACGCACCGCCTGATTCATTGTAGAATTAAATTTTGCTAATTTTGTTTCGACCACATGTTTTTGATAATTCGTTACTAAGCTAGGAATCGTAATTGCTGCCACTACACCGATTATGCCAAGGGTTATTAGAACTTCTGCAAGAGTGAATGCACATTTTTTAATTATGTGTTTTAGAATTTCTACCTTAGCAATAGGAAGAACCATCTCCCCTAGCCCCTCTTCCCTTGGAGAGGGGAATTGTCCAGTGCGTTCAGTTAGAGATCCTTCGCTTTGCTCAGGATGACCGCATTTGTTATGATTATCAAACGCATTCGTCATTCTGAGTGATAAGCAGTCGGATTGTAACACTTCGGTAGAACTTGAACGAAGAATCTCTGACTGTTCTTGTTCAGTTAAACACCTCACCCTATCCCTCTCCTCAAGGAGAGTGGATTCTTCAATGCATTCTGTTAGAGATCCTGAAACTAGTTCAGGATAACAAAATCCACAAATTTTATTCTCTCTTTGTAGATAAAACAAATTATTATTACTTAACTTCAAATTTCCGCAATGGAACAAGCGGTTACCACCCACTAAAATATCGGTTATTAAGGTCTTTAAGAGGTTACCCCCCCCCAGTTTTTCAAGCTATGATTGAGTTTTGCCATATTAGATTCTCCTTTTTGATAATTATACCATATTACAAATGCCTAAGCAAATCAGCAAAAAAAAACGACTTTGTTATGAGTCGTTGGGAAATAAATAGGAAAAAGGAAAGGAAATTTATTTAAACTTTTTAGTATATTTTCTTATTGTACTAGAACATTAACGTCTAGAACCTTTGAAAATTACGCATTGAATGTTTTGAATGTTGAATCAACGTTCTTAGAAATTACTTTTTTAACTGCTTCCATTTCAGTTGAAATAGCATTTTCTTCGGTATCAAGTTGTTTCAATCTCAATTCAAGATCTTTATCTTGTTGTTGAACAATTTCAATTTTAGAGTTAATTGCTTGAACTTCTTGTTCATATAATGATTTGTCGTAATGATATTTATTCATTGCATCATTGTATGCAGCATCATCAGTTGCAGAAGAAGCATCTAATGAATATTCGTAACCAAGAGGGTTACCGTCATCATCGGTTTGAATATTACCTTCGTCATCAGTTTGGTAAATATAAATGCTTTTGTATCTGCCTGAGCTATCTTGTTCAACTCTTGCTTTTTGGTTACGGATTTCAACAGAGTCTGTTGCTTGACCATAAGTATAAGATTTGATAGAAGATAAAGAAGCTCCAGTTTTTTCTGAATAATCAGCGGATTCAATTTGTTGAGCTGAGTAAAATACAGGGCTATAAGCCTTAGTAGTTGAATTATATTGGTATTTTACATACCAATCTTTATCTTTGTATTTATCTTGCAACATTGCCAAGTATTGGTTTTCAACAACCAAAGCATCTGCTCTATCAGAATCTGACAAAGTTTTTAAATATGGGTCATCTGTAACATCTTGACCTAAAGTTCTTAATTTTGAAGCACCAACGTAGTATGATTTAGATCCATCATCGGCAACTTGTCTTGTAACCATTACTGAACCGTTAGAAACAACTGATTCTTCCAATGTTTCACGAGTATAGTTCAAAATGTAAGAACCATCTTTTGTTGCGATTAAAGAATTGATAGTATTAGTTTCTGAACCATCAGTGAAAGAATATGTAATCTTTGTATAATCTGAACTTGAAGGTGGAGTAGGAACATCCATATTAGTCAAACGGCTGTAGTAGCTAGAAGACTCATTTGACAAAGTTGTTCTTTGTTGGTTGATTTGTTGTCCTTCATATTCAACGTTTGTTTTACGAGCTGTAAGGCTTAAAAATCTAGCCTGAGAAGCACTCATACCCATAATGGATTTCCTTTCATTTAAATTTCCTTACTCAATATGTCGGAATCCATTTGGCAAAACTTTAATAATTTAAGTCTTTATGTAACAATTCGTTACAATATTTTTTTAAGTTCTTTTATAACTACGTCTAAAGCCCCTTGTTGGTCATTAAATACTTTAGAACAATCTTCGCATGCTTGTTTATAAAACTCATTATCAGACAATAATTTTTCCATATAATCTGATAATTCTGCTGGAGTTTTTACAATTTTACCGGCTTTTGTTCTTGCAAGTAACCAGTAAATATCACGAAAGTTATGAATAGAAGGACCGGTTATTGTAGGCTTTGAATAAACAGTAGCTTCTAAAGGATTATGTCCGCCTGTTTTATTGAAACTTCCACCGATAAATGCAAAATGACACATTGCATACATTTTGCTCAATTCACCCATTGTATCAAGGACAATAACATCTTTTTCTCTAAAAGTATCCCCTTTTGACCTAAATCCATAATTCAAATTCAAAGAATCTAAAATTTGAATTATCTGTGGAAGTCTTGTTGTATGGCGAGGAACAAGTAACAATTTTATATCTGAATATCTTTGAAGTTTTTCTTTAAAAATATTCAAAACAATTTCATCTTCGCCTTTATGAGTACTACCGGCGATAATTACCCTATAACAATCCTGCCCTATATCAATTTTTTCGTCTGATTTTTTTACGTCGAATTTTAAGTTCTTCATAACAGAAGTTCTATCAATCGGTGCTCCAATAGATACAAGTTTGTTCATATCAATTTCGCTCTGAGTAAGAATTTTTGTATATTTACTCAAAACTAGTTTGAAGAAATGACCGAAAAATCTATATAATTTGTATGTAGAATCTGACATTCTACCATTTATGCAATATAATTTTATTCCTTTTGAGTTACAAGAAAAAGAAAATACCGGCCACAATTCAGTTTCTGCAATCAAAACAACAGTAGGCTTGATTTTCATCAAAAATGAATCAACGCAATATGGAATATCAAAAGGGAAATATGTAATAAAATCAGCAATTTTATCATACTTCTTATGAGCAATTTCTTGTCCTGTTTTTGTTCCTGTAGTTACAACAATTTTGTAATCCGGAAAAGTTTCTTTGGTCTTTTTAATCAAATTTTCTAAAGCAATAACTTCACCAACAGAAACACCATGGTACATTATTACTTTATCCCCAAGATGAGGATTTTTGAAAAAGCCAAGTTTTTCTTTCCAGCCATATAAAAATTTGCCGTTAAAAACTCTTACAATATAATAAAACGGCAATAAAAGTATAAATAGAATTGTAGAAATAAGTCCATATAAAAATAATTCACTGAACATTGAAACTACAATTAAAACCAACAATATTAAAATAATAGAATATATAATCATAATACCGAAATTATACAACAAATAGAGTAACATGTTGACAATATACACAAAAATTTATAAAATCGGATTATGGCAATAGCATATTTAAGTTTAGGTTCAAATAAAGGCGACCGCATCGGCTATGTACAACAAGCAGCTAGTTTGCTTGGAGCAGATGAGGGAATTACTATTGTGCGTTCTTCATCTTTCTATGAAACAGAACCTTGGGGAACCGATACAAAAACTTGGTTTGTTAATGCTGTAATCGAAATTAAAACAAAATATTCACCACAAGAACTTCTAAAAGCATGTCAAAGAATTGAAAATCAATTAGGAAGAGAAAGAAAAAATTCTAACACTTATGAAGATAGAACAATAGATATTGATATTTTGTTTTACAACAAAGATATTATAGAAGAAGAAAATTTAACCATTCCTCATAAATTTGTACACCTCAGAGCGTTTACACTTGTACCTATGATGGAATTGAATGCGGATTTTGTTCATCCTGTATTGCACAAAACTATTGAAGAAATGCACAATGACCTAGAGAACCCTGAGATGGTATTTTTGTATGGCACAAGAGTTGACTTTTAATAAATCGGTCGCAATTATTGG
Organism: uncultured Candidatus Melainabacteria bacterium; assembly: GCA_934692295.1. Taxonomy (GTDB): domain Bacteria; phylum Cyanobacteriota; class Vampirovibrionia; order Gastranaerophilales; family Gastranaerophilaceae; genus Zag111. The sequence continues at coordinate 479 of CAKUTL010000014.1, read as the reverse complement.
TGCTGGTCCAGCAGGGTGCATTTGTGCAAAGTTTTTGCTCGAAAATGGTATTATTCCTACAATTTTTGACAAGGGAAAATATTTAAGAACAATTCTCCCAACAGGAGGAGGAAGGTGTAATCTTGCACACTCGGAGTTTGACTCCAAAGAGCTGGCTAAAAACTATCCTCGAGGAGAAAAATTTTTATATTCTGCCTTTTCAAAATTTGGAACTCAAGACACACTCGATTTTTTTAATTCAATCGAAATTGACACTTATACTCAAGAGGATAATAGAATTTTTCCAAAATCAAACTCTGCAAAAGAAGTTCAAGAAAAGTTATTAAAAGTTATACAAAAATCTGATTTTATAAAAGAAGAAGTTGAACAAATCGAAAAACTCCAAAACTGTTACAAAATAACAACAAACAAAAGCAAATATGCCTTTGATATAGTTGTTCTTGCAATCGGAGGACACTCAGATTTTAAAATACTTACAC
>CAKUTL010000013.1 GCA_934692295.1 uncultured Candidatus Melainabacteria bacterium | reverse complement strand
GTTAGAAAATTTATTGCTCAAGGTAATAAAGTTAAGATTGTTGTTATGTTGAGAGGTCGTGAAATGCAACATTCTAATCTTGCGTTTGATTTGGCTAATAGATTTTTGACAGATTTAGCAGATGATCCAGTTCAATTGGAAAAGAAACCTCAACTAGAAGGACGTAACGTTACATTGTATCTTGCTCCTCAGTCATAGTTTGAGTTATTTATAAGTAGATTTTAAATATTCCTTGTGATGTTTTCGCAAGGAATTTTTGTATATGTGCGGTTTATTTTTGGGTTAGTAAATCCGACCTACATTACTAGTTTGTCTATTGTGCATTGCTCTCTCCGATGGAGAGAGAGAAATTGTCTTTGAGCTTTTGGCGAAAAGTTACAATTTCGAGAGAGGGTTTTTCTTTTTCTTAAATTAACCCCTCTCCTAGCCTCTCCCTAGGAGAGGAATGACAATAGTGTGCAGCATTTTCTCTCTATGGGTGGATACGAATATTTTAGTTCTCTTAAAAATAAAAACTCGCTATTGACTTTAAATATTTAGTCTGTATAATAAAAAACGTAGCCGATATGAGGTTACAGAAAAGAACTAGCCGCAATAGCTCAGTTGGTAGAGCAAGGGACTGAAAATCCCTGTGTCCTTGGTTCAATTCCGAGTTGCGGCACCATTTAAAAAAGAGCCTTAAGGCTCTTTTTTTATATTGTTAAAAGTTTATCGGTTAATAATCCAATTTCAGTTTTTTGCATAAGTTTTTCTGGTGGAATTTTATATGTTTCTGCGACATAAGTTATCAAATTGGAAATTTCATCTGCGGTATTTTTTGCATTTTTATAGTAATAAACTTTTACGGCATCTTTATTTGTAATCCCACGTTGTATCTCTTGGATATAACTAGCACGTTCTTTATCCAAAAATGATTCAATTTGTGCAATGTTAATAGGCGGAGCACTGAGTTTTTGAGCTGTCAGGTTTATCCAACGTAAGAATGAATACATCTGAAGTTTAGCGGCTTCTGTATGTAAGATGTCTTTATCTCCGCTTTTTAAAGCCATGTAGTGACATGCTTCTTCTGCTTCCATTCTTTTGAATATTTCATCTCCTAATTCAGTTTGAAGTTTATTATAATGATGTGCCATTTCAAAATGGTGTTCACTTTTGAGTTTTACATAGTTTCTAAATGTTTCTTGAGCTTGTGCAATACTTGGACTTCTATATAAATATGGTGCAAGTGTTTCGTATTCAAAGGCTCTAAGATTACTTGTTCCATAGCCCGTATCACTTTCGTTCAAAAAGAAAGCGTAATTTGATTTAGTTATTGTAGGCAGGGATTTTTCTGTTTCTTCAAGATTTTTTTCATTCCCTAGTTTGATTTTACGAAGGTATTCAAAATCCAGTAACCCTGCATTATTTTCTGTGATTTTCATGTTTGGAGGACGCATATCGCTTTGCAAAAATTGTGTTCTTCCAAAACCCTTATCTAGTCGGTTAAGAGTTTCGACAATCGCTTCAAGGTTCTTTTCGTTGAATGGTGCTTCTATCGGGTGTGGATTTTCTCCAGCAACTTTTGATGAAACAAGGATAGGCAATTTATCTTTTTCAAATGCGAAAAGTCCTTTTTGTGTGTTGTGGAGGTAATTTTCGTTTCCCGATTTAGTAATTAAATGGCTCAAACTTGCCAAGTTGTCCATTTCAGAAAATAAAGTTTTCTTTGCAAGTTTTTTTAGAATTTTGTCGAAAATTTTTATTACATTTTCGCCATATTCATAAGCGGTTCCGGATGTTCCTTCGCCAATTTTGATTTTGGAGTTCAATTCAAGAATATCTTGAACTTCTTCAAGTTTCGGGGTTCTTATAATTGGGTGGACTGGTAGTCCTCCGATGTTTGTTGTTTTAAAATTTTTAATTGAGTTAGTAATAATTTGGCATTTCATATTCTTATGAATGCTTGTGATAAAAATATTTTGCTAGCGTAATATTTATGAAATTACACTTTATAAAATTTTTCATATTCAGCTAAAAATTTTGAAAGTTTCATATCTAGTGCGAATGCAATTTTTTCTAGGACATCGAGTTTTATCCCTTGGCGTAAATTTTCTATTCGGCACAAAATTGCGGGGTCAATTTCGGCTTCCATTGCAAACCTATTCAGCGACAATCCCTTTTGTTGTCTTTTATGTTTAATAAATGTTCCTAATTCAGAGTATTGCATTTATTGAGATTATGCAATATAATACCTTTAAAATCATTGAGAAATCTCAATAGGAGGATTATGGAAAAAGCCAAGAAGAATTTAGCATTTACTTTGGCAGAAGTTTTAATAACGATTGGCATTGTAGGTGTTATTGCAGCAATAACAATTCCGAGTTTGATAACTAAATATGAAAAACAAAAAGTTGCAACTAAATTAAAACTATCTTATGCAGAACTTGGTAATGTCATAAAAATGGCAGAAGCGGATTATGGCGATTCTTCCGGATGGGGATATACTACTCCCGATGAATTGCCTCAATGGGTGGATACTTATATCGCTCCTTATGTAAAAAATTCAGGAGTGTACGATTGTCGAAATTCTAACCCGCCTTGTAATGGTATTAATGGCACTGCCGCTTTGGGATACCGAATTCATTATAATAATGCTAATGCTGCTCGTTGTGGTTATATGGTTAAAACGGGAATTAATTCTGCGGCTTGGTCATTTATTCGCGATACTAGTGCTAAAAGTGTTGAAACAAAAATTATTGTTCATATAAATAATAGGAATGTAATTAATGCTGGGAAATATGGGAAACAATCAAGGAATATTTTAGGGCGTGATGCTTTCGCTTTTGTTTTTGACACTCGTGATTTGCATCCGACAATCCGCCCATATGAAGAATATGCCAGTACATACGCTCCTAAATTAAATGTATCTAAGAGGGATTATTTGTTAAATTATGTTGTCCGTAATGGTCAATGCAAAGTGGGCGGAAAGCAAAATGATAATTGGCATACAGGTGCAACTTGTACTGCTGTAATTATGTATGATGGTTGGAAAATCAGCAATGATTATCCTTGGCAGAATTCATTTTATTAATTTGTTTTTAATCCATTGTTATTGCTGGTTAGGGCAATTTTTTTATCTCAATTGTTTTTATAAATATAGTAAATTGTAGGAAATTTTGCATGTATATTGGAAAAGTAGCTCAAAAATCAGTCTTACTTTCAAAAACTCTCGGAGTAAAACGAGGTGCAAGTTTTTTGACGGAAGATACTTTCAAATTCATAAATAAACGAGGTGAAGATTGTGTCTTTACTGTATTTAGAGATGAAAATAATAAAGTCGTAAGAAATAGGTTGCAAAATATTACTCAAAGCACTGAAAAAGAAAGACTGTATTCTTATCGTACATACACCTTTGAAGATGGTAAAACTGTTCCTTATACTATTGTGCAAACTAAACATTCTGATGGAACCCGAGAAAAAGAAATTATTTCAACGGTGCAAAATGGAGCAAAAGTTGATGTTACAAAGAGCCAATTAATTCAAACAACAAAAGATAATGGGAATAAACTTGAAGTAAGTAATGTTTTAAGGTTCTCGAATGGGAAAAAGCCTGCAGGGGTATATTCTACTGTTGAAAAAGATGCAAATGATGAAATTTTATCTAAAAAAGTGGTTGCACAAAATAGTAAAGGCAGACAATGTAAAATTATTCCAGACCTTTTTTATAATACTCCTGTCTATGATCCAATAGATTTATACCGTAATATTTTCAAAATGTTAAAATCTGAAATGGGTTTACAAAACTATGGAATAAAAGCTAAGTCTGTTCATTTAGGATACAATAAAGACGGTCATTACACTCGTGCCAAGTATAATCACAATTCCAAAACGGTTAAATTAAATGTAGATGTCCCTATTGTGAATGAAAGAGGACAATTTAGTAGTGAAGTTGCACATGAATTGTTTCACGCTTGGCAACATCAAGAGGTTGAATTGTTAGAAAAAGGTCTTTTGAGTGGTTCAAGGAAAGAAGCTGCGGAAGTTTACAAGCATGAATTTTCTAATTATGTTCCGTCATCTAAAAATTACAAAGCATACAGGGTACAAACTGTTGAATCGAAAGCAAGAGATTTTCAAAAATTTGTTAAATTATATTTTTCTCGAAATATGAAAAATATTTATAATAAATTTGCAAAGGGTATTATTCCCCCTCAAATAGGAATTAATTATCCTGTTCCAGAAGGTGAATTGAAAAAAGTTCTCTAAAAATATTAAATTTCAGATAAAATAGTTAATTTTTCTATTGGAATTTCGGTATTATCGGTGTTTAGTTGCCCAAATTTTACTGTTTTATTTCTTCCGTGATAATCACTTCCGCCAGAAATGAGCATATTATTTTTTGAGGCAAAATCTACTAAAAATTTTATTTCATCTAAGTTGTATCTAGAGTAGTAACATTCTAGCCCTTTAATCCCGAAAGATTTCATTATATCGAACTTTTTGTAAAATTCATCTGGGGATAAGTGTTTCTCTCCCTCGCCGCCCAATGGATGAGCCCAAACGGGTATCCCTCCAGATTCTTCTATTGCCTGTATTCCTTCAGCTCCATCAAACCTTGTATTCCCAGTTTGGCATCCGTCAAGGTATTTTTTCATTGCATCAATATTGTTATCAGCAAGTCCTCTATTTACTAAGATATTTCCGATATGTATTTTAACAACACTATTTCTTGAATATAGCCAATCTAGTTCATCCTGTGTTAAATTTACATTCCAAATGTCTGAAAGGTACTGAATTCGCTTGTCTAATTTCTGTCTGCGGAGTTGTTTGCCTTTTAATATCAGTTGATTTAGTGTTTCGTTTTCAGGGTTGCAATTATATCCTAAAATGTGACATTTTACAGTGTCGGCAAGGCAAGTTAGCTCTGCACCCGCAATAAATTTTATATCTTTTGGTAGATATTTTTTGATTTCAATACAACCAGCAATCGTGTCGTGGTCAGTGAGTGCAAAAGCTGATAGTTCATGTGTTTTGACTTGCTCTACCAATTCTTTTGGGGAATCGCTTCCATCTGAATAATTGCTATGTAAATGTAAATCTGCTTTTTTCATTATGCGTTATAACCAATTAAATCTTTAATAACTTCTCCAGCAATGATTAATCCTACTACTGGTGGTACAAATGCGTTACTCCCTGGGATTTGGTGCTTAACCGTACATTTTCTTGTCCCTGGAGGACAAACGCAATGTGCTTTACAACTAATTGACAAATCTTCTTGTGGAGTAATTGGTGTTTCTTTTGAGTAAACAACTTTAACCCCTTTAATTTTACGCTTTCTAAGCTCTGTTCTGATTACTCTAGCAAGGGGACATACTGAGGTTTCTGAAATGTCTGCAACTTCAAATTTCGTTGGATCCATTTTGTTCCCTGCTCCCATGGCACAAATGATTGGAGTGTTAGAGGTTTTAGCCTTTTCAATTAGGGATAATTTCCCAACAACAGTATCAATTGCATCAATTACATAATCGTATTTGCTAAAATCAAATTCAGATTCTGTTTTAGGGGTGTAGAAGGTTTGATAAGTGTTTACGACTGCATCGGGGTTGATGTCTAAAATTCTTTCTTTTGCGACATCAACTTTGTATTTGCCGACGGTTTTTCTTGTTGCGTAAAGTTGTCTATTAACGTTTGTTATACAAACTTTGTCATCATCAATAATATCAATTGTTCCAAGTCCGCTTCTAACAAGTGCTTCAACAGCATACGAACCAACTCCGCCAATACCAAAAACTGCAACTCTAGAATTTGCTAGCTTTTCTAGCCCTTCTTTTCCTATAAGTAGTTCTGTTCTTGAAAATTGATTTAGCATTTTATCCTTCTTTATTCAAAGTAATTTATTTTCATTGCTTCTCTAACTTCATAAAGAGTTTTTTCGGCAACTTGTTTTGCTTCTTTGCATCCTTTTTTTAGAATTTCGTAAACTTCCGGAACTTTTTGTTCCCATTCTTTACGTCTTTCTCTGATTGGTCTTAATTCTGTTTGGATAACGTTGTTTAAGAATTTTTTAACCTTAACATCGCCAAGTCCGCCTCTTTGATAGTGGGCTTTAAGTTCATCAAGGTTAGCATAGTCAGGTAAAAATTCTTCAAAATGTTCCGGTTTGCTAAACGCATCAAGATAGATGAATACAGGGTTATTTTCAGTTTCTCCAGGATCCTCAATTCTTAGATGATTAGGGTCTGTGAACATTGACATAATTTTCTTTTTAATATCTTCCGGTTCATCTGACAAGTAGATGCAATTGCCCAAAGACTTACTCATTTTTGCTTTACCGTCAATTCCCGGGAGTCTTAAGCAAGCACTATTTTTCGGAAGAACGATATTTGGTTCAACAAGTGTTTCTCCATATACGTTATTAAATTTGTGAACAATCTCTCTGCACTGTTCAATCATTGGTTTTTGGTCTTCTCCAGCAGGTACGTGAGTAGCTTTGAAAGCTGTAATATCAGCGGCTTGACTTATTGGATAAGTGAAAAATCCTACAGGTATATTTGCTTCAAAATTTCGCATTTTGATTTCTGTTTTAACGGTCGGATTCCTTTGTAATCTGGAAACTGTAACTAAATTCATATAATAAAAACTTAATTCAGTTAATTCTGGAATCATTGATTGAATAAGAATGGTTGATTTTTCTGGATCAATTCCGCAAGCTAAATAATCAAGGGCTACTTCTATAATGTTATCTTTTACTTTTTGAGGATTTTCAGCGTTGTCCGTAAGAGCTTGAGCATCTGCAATCATTATGAAAATTTTATCGTAATCACCTTGATTTTGTAGAACAACACGTTCTCTTAATGATCCAACATAGTGTCCAACGTGTAATCTTCCTGTTGGTCTATCCCCTGTTAAAATAATTTTTCCCATTCTTTTACCTTTCTGTGGCAGCAAATAAATCCATACTCTCTTTGATTTTATTATGTTATAGAGGTATATACTTGTCAATATTTAATCTAGTTAACATTGTTGCGGAGTTCTCGAATGTAATCCATAACATTTGAAATCCATTCGGCTTTTTCGTTTTCTCCGCAATAACCGGCTTCGGCAAGTTCTTTTACTGTTCTGAGTCTTGATTTGTGGTGATGTTTTGAAACGGTTTGAGCCATTTCTTCTACACATTTATCAATGTTAGGGAATTTTTTTAGAGAACCGTTTTTCATAATTCCACCGATATTGTGTCTAAGTTTTGTAGCATCGGAAGTCCCTCTGCCTGATTCGTGCATTGCAATACCCATTAAAACATATGGGTCAACTCCGTATTCCTTAGCTCTTTTGTCAAAGATTACGGCTTTGTCGTTTAGTGGGTTTTTATGTTTTTCATTTTGTAAGAGCAAGTTGTTAAACGCATCATGAAATTTTGGTTTTGCGGATTCAAGTTTTACTTTTACGCTTTTATTTCCAATTGTTTTTGTAACTTTTTCTGCTGTTGCAGATGTTACTTTTGAGGCTTTTTTAACGAAGACATCTTGATTATCAAGTGCTTCTGCTGATAATTTTGCAAGTCTTGAGTTCATTTGTGGCATGAATGATGTTGCCATTATGATTGTTGACATAGCTTTATTTTTTAGCTGCTCATCCATTGCCATTATTTCTGTTTGTCTTACCGCTTGTTTAACAATGTTTTTGCCTTTTCTTATTACTTTTACAGTTGTGCTAATTGCAGTGTAATGTTGTCTAATTTGGGGTATTTTCATTTTGGGCTTCTTTCGTATTTAATTTTATCACTTACAAAAAATGTGAACAAATTTTTTTGCTAGTAATAGCAAATTTTATTTTTATCGTTTTTGAAATGGAGTATGAAAGTAAATTCTTATAATTCAAATAATTTAAGTTTTCAGTCAAAAATCAAATTCGTACCTCAAAGAGTTTTTAGAGAAAAGGAAATATTCCCTTTTATAGATTGTAAAAAGAGAACTGAACCATTGCCCTCCTCTATTATTCGAGATAGAGAATTTCATACTTCAAATATAAGAACTTGCACTGGCGGAGGACTTGTTGATTTTGATGGCGTTTTAGGTTTTCATTTTTTTGATTGTCAAGAAAATATCGAAAAAGTTGGCAATGCTCTTGCTAATATCATAGATTTTAAGACGAGAAATAATAAATCTGCTCTTTTAATCGGTTCAAAAGAACTTCCCTCAAGACCTGATTCAGTACCTCTTTTTGAGAGAATTCGAGGAATTGTAGCATCTTTTGTAACTCCGTCCGTTTTTAAAACCCATAGCAATCTGTTAGCAGAATCAAGTATTGCTTATGAAAAAGCGGCTGATACTTGGACTATTTTTACTCCTTTGCCAAAGTGTCCTGTATATATGCCGGATGAACCTTTTATCGATTCCTTAGACTCTTTATTAGCAGCTTTTAAAGAAATTAAGATTGCTCCTCAGGATTCGTTGTATATTGGAGAAAAACAAATCCAGAAGTCTGATTGTCCTCGAATTTTTGACTATGCTATTTGCAAAGGATAATAATTATTGCCCCGATAATCATTATTGAGCTTCCGAGGAGTTTTTTGCGGATTTGAGTTTCTTTAAAATAATGCCACCCGAGTAATACGCTCAAAATTGTTGATAATTGGAATAGTGCAAGTCCATAACTTACATTCATTCTTGAGAAAACTATATTTGTACAGATTTGCATTCCTCCCATACATAAGATTATGAAAAGCAATCTTGTTGTTATAAATTTAGAATCGGTTTTAATTTGCATTGATGATGGAATACATTTTTTGAATTTTGACAAGATGAGTAATCCTGTAAAAATCATTCCGAAAAAGCTCCAAAACATAAATGAAATTTTTATATCGCTATATAGAATTACGTTTTTTACAAATACGGCTTCTATTGCCGTAAAAATAAGGGCATAAATTCTATAGCGGATGTCATTTCGTTTTAATAATTTAAAAGAAAAACCTTCTTCTTGGGTATCAAAGACAAAATAACTTCCCCAGATAATTAAAATAATTCCTAAAATTCCAATAAGGGACGGGATTTCGTGTAATAAAATTATTCCAAATAACATTGCTACAACGGATTTATACGCATTGATTGGCCCGAGGATAGAAAGTTCTCCGTTTTCTAATGCCTTTACAAGGTAAGAGTTCCCAAATGCTCCGCATATTCCGCCAAGGATTGCATTTATCCATACTTGATGATGAAATGTTGTAAATGGTGTTTGAAGGATGATTGGAATACAGCAAAGCGTTAAACCAAAATACATTATAAAATTTATGAAAAATGGGTCAATACTTTTTTTAGTCAATTGTTTTTGGTAAACATTTGACATTGAATTTGAAATAATTCTAAGTACTACAGCAAAAAATATTAATCCCATAAAATAATTATACTCGAAAAATTTTTAGATTTTGCTTGCAACAATTGACGTTAAGTGCTATAATCATTTTGTCTAACCTAAAGACATTGTTTTTTAGAGAAAATGATATTGTAAAAAGAATAAGATGAAAGTAGATAGTATAAATACCCCAGTACATTCTAATACCCAAAATTACGGGTCAAAGAACATAAAAGTAAAACCAACCCCAATAGTTCAACCGAAAACTACGCAAGTTTCTGCAATGCATGAGGCCTTGAGTACAGCAGGTGCGTGGTTTGGTTTTGGTGTCGTTCTTGATTTTCTTTCAAGAAAAGTTTCGTTTTTTAAATCCCCATTCAAAAATTCTTTAGCAATGAATGGTGTTATCGGTGCCGGAGCGGGTTTAATTACCGGTGTAAAAACAGAATTTTCAAAATTGCACCCTAAAAATCATTCCTAATTTATTGGAATGATAATAGGTTTAATCCTGTTTTTTTACAAAATTCTCTTTCAACGGTTCCGTTTATTGGTGTAATAAAAATTTCACCTGTCAAACTTATTGTCGCATTGATTAAATGCCCGCCAATAGTGTTGTAATCTTCACCAGAGGCTGTCATATGCAAGTGTAGATAAGTTTCACCGTTTTTGGTTGAAATGTTTCCAATAAGGCTTGTGATTTCTCTTGGCCCTTCAAAAACTTTTTCGTTATATTGTTTTGTTTCCGGATTGAAAAATCCGAAGGTTACAGAGTTTATTGCCCCAATTCCTTGGATTGTTCCAACTTTGACGTTGTTAGATGTGCAAAAATCTTTTATTGCAGAAATTATTTCTGCTCCTTTGTTTAATCTTACGACGTATGTATTATCCAGTTTTCTAAATTCGTATTGAGTTGTCATTATTTCTCCTTTTGTTATACACATTCATATCTTTTATAAAAATAAAATAAGGTTAAAAAGCCTATAAACGCTAAAATTGCTCCGGGGAAAGCTACATATTGGTAACCTAGTCCGTGTGCAATTGGAATTCCTCCGACAAATGCTCCAATTGCGTTTCCTAAATTGAATGACATTTGTGAGCATGATGCCCCAAGGATTTCCCCTCCTTTTGCGTTTTTGATAAGTAAAACTTGTTGCGGAGCAGAAACTGCAAATAAACAGCCCGTGCAAATTGTCATTAAACAAACAGAAACAATTGGATTTTTACCAAAGAAAAAGATCCCAACAAGAGCGATTGCCGCAAGAAGTTGGGTGTAACCCGCAACAATTGACGGTTTGAACTTATCTGCAAGTTTTCCGCCAATAAAGTTCCCAATAACCATGCCTGCACCTGCAAAAATCATCAAACTTGAAACAAGTGCCGGTTTAATTCCTGAAAGATTAACAAGTAGCGGATTGATGTAACTGTACCAGCAGAAAATTCCACCGTTTCCGAGAATTACTGCAAGTATCAATAACCATGGGGCAAGAGATTTGAAAAACTTAAATTGTCCTCTAAATCCAGTATCCGGAAGAGGTGCAACTTGGGGTACAAGTTTTTTGATAGATACAAATACAATAAACCCAAATAAGCCTATGATTAAGAAAAATAATCTCCAAGAATAATCGTGGCTTAAATATGTTCCGAAAGGAATTCCTGCAAGGTTTGCAAATGTCATTCCAGAACACATTGTTGCAACAGCTTGGCTTCCTTTATCTTTTGATGCTAATTTGCTTGCAACAATTGCTCCAACTCCGAAAAATGCACCGTGTGGTAATCCTGCAATAAATCTCAATGCACATAGGACATAATAGTTATTAGCAACAGATGATAACAAGTTTGCGACTGTAAAAATAGTTGCTAAAACGAGGAGAATATTTTTGAGAGGTTGTTTTCTCGAAAATAATACCAAAAGAATAGAACCAGCAACGACTCCAAGTGCGTATAGAGAAATAAAGTTTCCCGCAAGTGGGATTGATACTTTCATTGTTTTTGCCACATCAGGCAAAATTCCCATCATTCCGTATTCAGTTAGTCCAAGCCCGAATGTGCCAAACGCAAGGGGTAACAGGCATATTGATTTTCTCATGTTTTCTCCCAGTCCTTTTTAAATTATACAACAAAGAACTGAGAGAAAGTATTTTTTATTTAACTTTTAACGCCCTCATAGAATTGAGTACGGCAATCAATGTTACCCCAACATCTGCAAAAACTGCACCCCACATTGTTACAAATCCAAAAGCCCCAAAGATTAAGAATAGAACTTTTATACCGAGTGCAAATGCGATATTTTCTTTGACAATTCTTAGGGTTTGCTTTGCAATTTTGATTGCTGTGGCTACTTTGGTTGGCTTGTCATCCATAATAACGACATCTGCTGCTTCAATTGCGGCATCAGAACCAAGTCCGCCCATTGCAATTCCTATATCTGCTCTTGTTAGAACCGGAGCATCGTTAATTCCATCTCCGACAAAAATTACATTTTTGTTTTTGGTTTTTCTTTCGATAATTTCTTCAATTTTATTGACCTTATCAATTGGCAAAAGTTGGGTAAATACTTTGTCAATTTTTAATTCTTTTGCAACGGAGTTTCCTGCTTTTTCTGAATCTCCTGTTAGTATAACTGTTTGCAATTTTAGTTCTTTTAGTTTTTGAATTGCAGTTGCTGCATCTTCTTTTGCTTCATCTGAAATTATGATGTAACCAAGATATTGATTGTTTTTTGCTGTATATACAATTGTTCCTACTTCGTTCGTTTTTGTATATTCAATGTTGTGATTTTTTAGAAGGTTTTCATTTCCGACTAAGATTGTGCAGCCGTTTATTTCTGCTCGAACTCCATTTCCGGCGATTTCTGAAACTTCTGTGATTTTATTTTTATCAATGTTTTGTCCGTAAGCCTTTTTGATTGATAATGCTATTGGATGGTTTGAATAATTTTCTGCGTATGCGGTTGTTTCTAATAATTCGTCTTTTGTAATTTCGCCTTGAGGTTCGATTTTAATGACGTTGAAGGTTCCTTTTGTAAGAGTTCCTGTTTTGTCAAATACAACTGTTTCAGGTTTTGATAATAATTCAAGATATGAACTTCCCTTGATTAAAATTCCTGCTTTAGATGCTCCGCCAATTCCTGCAAAAAAGCCTAAAGGTACGGAAATAACCAATGCACAAGGACAAGAAATTACTAAGAAGGTCAATGCTCTATTTATCCAAGTTGTGAAATTTCCGCCAAAGAATAAAGGAGGAATAATTGCTAACAATAATGCTCCCAAAACAACTATCGGTGTATAGATTTTTGCAAATTTTGTTATAAAGTTTTCCGTTTTTGTTTTTTTAGAGCTTGCGTGTTCAACAAGTTCCAAGATTTTAGAAACTGTAGATTCTCCGTATTCTTTATTAACTTTGATTTTTAATAGTCCGTTTGTGTTTATGCAACCGCTAATTGCATCTTCTCCAACTTTTACTTCTCTCGGTTTTGATTCTCCTGTTAGAGCTGATGTGTCCAGTGTTGCAGTTCCGTCAACAATTATTCCGTCAAGAGGAATTTTTTCTCCTGTTTTGACTGTTATTATTTCGCCGATTTTAACCTCTTTTGGTGAAATTTTAACCAGTTCCCCGTCCTTTTCAATATTTGCATAATCAGGGCGAATGTCCATTAAGTCGGTTATGGATTTTTGTGATTTTTCAACTGCTCTATCTTGAAAGTATTCTCCAATTTGGTACAAAATCATTACCATTACAGCTTCTGGATATTCTTTTATCCCAATTGCTCCAAGAGTAGCAACTCCCATCAAAAAGTTTTCATCAAACACTTTTCCTTTGATGATATTTTTTAGGGCTTTAAATAAAATATCATAACCGGCAATGATATAAGCAATGCCAAGGAGTATTGTTTTAATCATTGCATGTTGTGCAAATACCATTGCAATTGTGAATAGCACGACTGCAAATATTATTCTTGCAAGTATAACTTGTTCTTTGTTCTCTTCTTCGTGTTCGTGGTGATGGTGTTCGCACATAAATACGTCCTTTCAATTGAATAATTGTTCAACTATCTATAGTATAATTGAACATGTATTCAATTGTCAATTGTATAAAGTAATATTTGTAATTAAAATTTACATAGTTGAACAACTGTTCATTTGTTGTATAATAAAATCAACGAGAATTGATGGAGTAAATATGACTACAGAATTTAAAAAATCTGATTGTGAACCTATAAATGCTGAAATTGTCGAAAGTGTTAAGCCTAAAATGCCTGATATGGGTTTGCTTTATGATTTGTCTGATTTTTTTAAGGTTATGGGTGATGGAACTCGAATTCAACTTCTTTGGGCATTAGATCAAAGTGATATGTGCGTTGGAGATTTAGCCGTGTTACTTAACATGACAAAATCGGCTGTTTCTCACCAACTAAAAGTTTTAAAGACTGCAAAACTTGTTCGTTCTCAAAAGAAAGGTAAAAATGTCTATTATACCTTGAGTGATGAACACGTTAAAACCTTATTAGAGATGGCTCTTGAACACGTTTGCGAATAGCCTGCATATTATTATGCGACTGTTTTAATTTTTGATCCTGTTTCAGGTGTTTGGTTTTGTTGAGCTTGTTCCGGTTGTTTTGAAGCTGTCTTCTTTTCTTCCAGTCCCATTGTTTTCAATATAGGGTGAATAAGTGGATGTGAAAGAATTGGTGCTACAACAGCTAAACCTGTAACAGAACCAATAATAGAAGTTATTTCTGTTAAACCTTTTGCAAAATCTTCATTAATTTTATCTTTTGTAAATCTTTCTTCTGGTTTAAGATTTTTGTTAATTTCTTCTAATCTAGCCGCTTTTCCTGCTTCATCCATTTTGTAGTATTTCATAAAATCGCCGGAATTTTTGAATGCTTTGAATACCGGTTCATTTTTATATAATTTTTTACCTACTGCAAATGTGCCTTTTTTAAGAATTGGCATAACTGCAGCTAAATAAATTCCTAAACAAGTCATTTGGTATAAAAATTCTTTAATAGATGAGAATTTTTTTGTTTGCGGGTCGATGTCTTTATCTGCAAGAATGAATGCAGGTCTGCCTACAGCTTTCAAACAAGTTTCTGTTGTAATTTGAGTAACCGTGCTTTGTGTCATATTGTATAATGCAGGGTTTGTAATTAAAGATTGAACTGCTCCTATCATATTAGCCTACCCTCATTCCTTGATTTCTAAAACTTGCAATTGGCTGCATCGGATAAGCTCCTGTATGTGCAATATTGCCTGTTTTTGCTACTTCCGGTTTTGTAATGTCAACTTGTTCTGACTTTGATGTAATATCAAGTTTTGCCGGTTGATTTTCTTTGTTGTCTTTTTTGTTCCCGTGGAAAATTCTATCTGTAAAAGGTTTTACAACGACGGAACATAATCCTGGGATAACTACTAATGCGGCAACACAAACACCTAAAAATCTTAAGTTATGTTTAGCCTTACTTGCCTTTTCTGCATCTTGAACAAGGTCTGCACCTTTACCGGCTAAGTAACCACATGCCAAATAAGTCGGGATTGCAATAACTTCTGTAAGCCCTTCTCTTAATGCAGTATATTTTTTTGTTTCCGGAGATTCTTTTTTATCCATCATTGTAAATAGCGGACGGCAAAGTCCTTTTGCTGTTGCAATAGCGACTACCGCATATGCCGGATTGTTATCTCGCCCAACTGATTCACAAATTTTCTTAAACGTACTACCTAATGACATTATTTTTCCTGTTAATAAATTTTTAATTGTGGCATGTTTTTAACGCCAACATATATTTTAAACCAAAAGAAAAATTTTTTTGCTATTTTATATAAAAATTATCTAAAGAATTTTTTATTAGGATTAATAATTCTTAACTTATTTAAGATTTTAAGCATTTTTGCTTTAGAGAATTCCTTTATTAATATACGAGGAAATTTTTATGCCGGGGACAATGTTATATCCAGTTATCTGGACACCAGAAATGATTCTTAAAAATTTTAATTCAGGGGTAAATATAAATTGCCCTAATGCTCGTTCGCTGATGGATATTTCCTTGTCGAATCCTTCATCTTTGAAAACAAACAAAGAATATTCGGTTAAAAAGAACGCTGATGTTAAGGCTCTTCGTGAAAAGTTAAAACTACCAAAGTCAAAAATAGATAGAATTTTAGTTTATTCAGAAAATAGTGATTTATCAAAATCTTTGTCTAATTCTGCAAATATCAAAAAAGCCGTTCTTGATTGGAAAGCCGGTAGAATTGTAGATAAAAATGGCAATAGAAAATCTAAATTTGTTGTAAGTGCAAATGATACACAGGATTTGAAGCGTGCAATTAATGGTTGTACCATAACAGGTTTGAAAGAAAATCCTGATGGTTCTGTTTCAGGCTATGTTTATGATATTTACAATTTCGACTCCAGCTATACGGATATGAAAACTGTTGGCAAAGATTTGAGTTTTGTAAATAAAGTTGCTTGTTATTTACAAAGAAAAGGTATAATTCATAATTACCAATTATTAGTTCCAATTAGAATAAAATTTGATAAAAAAGGTTAATTCCCAGCTTCAATGTCTTGTGCTGTTTGAACACCTTTCGCATCTTTCACAATAAATGGTCTTACGAATGCCCAAGTTCCGTATAAAGAGGTTAATGCTCCTATAATCCCTAACGGTTTGCTGATTTTAGGATGCTTTCCTGTAAATGAACTCAGTGTTAAAAGGGTTGTGCCTGCCATAATTCCAAGGTAACCCTTGAAAATTGTTCGAGGTACAAGAATTGAATCTGTCATATCTGCCGAATTTTTTGCTTTGTCATGAAACATTTTTAAAAAATCGGTTGAGTTTTCATTTGGTTTATTTACTTGTGTTGTTGAAGAGGTGAAATTATTTGTTGATATTCTTGCTATTCTCATTTTATTTTCCTAATACATTGATAAATTGCATTATATATTCTAAACAGTTCTCTTGACAGGTTATGCTTAACCGGCATTACACCTTCCATTCCGACTCTATTACTTTTAATTACAAATTCTCTTGCTTTCCAACTTTGCGGATAACATTCTTTTTCTATTTTGTTGTTAAAATTCTCTGCCAATTTTTTTATTTCTGGATTTTTATATAAGAGATGTTTATTTCTGGAATAAGTTCGTGGAAAATTTATGCCGGAATCATTCATTATATTGTGGGTTAAAAGCATTCCCATCGCAGGATTGTCGCAACAATTTTGGAGATGCTTTGTGTATGCTTTAACACCTTCTGCATCGGGTTTATAAAAGCTATCTAAAACAAGTTGAGCTTTGTAGGCATCATTTCTGTTACTATTGAATGTTGGATAATGAGAATAATCAAAATATGACATTTTTACCCCTTCTTTTATTTTTAAAACCCCTGAAAATAAAATTTGCTATTTAGATTTGTCCTCTTTCTTTTGCATTTTTTCTTTTTTATAGTGAAATCCTGTTTGTATAATATTTTTGCCAAATTTATTTTCTAAATTGTCAAAACATTTTGCAAGATTTTTCTTTTTAGTTTCGATTGTTGTGTCTGAATATAGGCTAAGTTGTTCTGTTCCTTGTTCTCCGATTTTGCCTAAGTAAACTCCCGTACTTCTATATAATATATTAGGATTGTAGATTTCTTTTAGAAGTTCGACTGCAATGTTTGAAATTTCCAGTTCAAAATCTGTCGGAGAAAGTAGGTCTTGGCTCGTTGAAAATACTTTAAAATCTTTTGTTCTCAACATAACTCCAATTTGAAGGCATTTTGTGTCGTACTTGCGTAGCTTTCGGCATGACGTGTGGATGTGTTTATTAAGTTCATTTTTGATGAAATTGAAATCAGAGGTGAAAATTCCGAAAGCTCTTGTGTTTTGGATAGATTTGGGCATTCTTTCATCATTAACGACAGGTGAAATCATTTGTCCTGTTAGTTCGTGTTTCATTTCCAACCCATGAATTCCAATTTTAGAATCAAGCCATTTGTCTTGTTTTTGGACAAGTTCTTCTGCTGTGATAATTCCGTTTTGTTTTAACCTCGTTGTCAGATGTCGTCCAATCCCCCAAATTTCTTCAATTCTTGTGTTATTCAGTTCTTTAGGTATTTTCCTTTTCCCGATTAGGTAAACTCCGTCTGGTTTAGATTTTGCTTTATCAGATCCGAGTTTTGCCAGTGTTTTAGTTGAACTTATCCCGATTGACACCGGAATATCAGCCTCTTCAAAAATTCTTTGCCTTAAATATTTTGCTAGGGTGTAATAATTTTTTCTATAAAGTTTGGTTAGCCCTGTGAGGTCAACAAATGCTTCATCTATAGAATAAATTTGAACATAGGGGCTAAAATCTTTTAATATTCCCATAACATCATGAGAAACTTGAGCATAATAATCGTGGTCTGCAACTATATAGATTGCTTTTGGGTGGTCTTTTTTAGCCATAAAAAACGGTTCGCCCATCTTAACCCCCATTTTCTTTGCTTCTTTAGAACGAGAAATTACACATCCTTCGCTATTTGAAAGCACACAAACAGGTTGTTTTTTGAGTTTAGGATTTCTTTTTTGCTCACAAGACACAAAAAACGAATCACAATCTACCAGAGCTATGACCTTTTGTTTATTCATAGTTTAAGTATTTATCATATTAAGATGTTAGTCAAATTAAATTTAATCTTCGTAATAAAACTACAAGATTTAGCAAAAAATATCTTGCTGTTTTTTTACACATAGTATATTATTAAAAATGAAAGTAGGTAGAAGGAATGAATTCTAAAAACGAAAAATATATTTATCCGCAAAAATCAAAGTTAAGACAAATCAGTATAAATGATGTAAATGTGGAACTTCCGGATTTGAAAAATATTTTTGAACCAAAAGCTGTTGTAATTGCAAAGTGGATGTGTTCATGGATTGAACAAGGTTTGAAATCAGGAAAACTTTTAGTGAATGACGTTATTCCTTCAAAAGCGGATTTTGCATATCTTTTAGGTGTAAGTGTCGGGACAATGCAAAATTCTTTCCGTCAAATTGAAGATTTAGGCTATGTTGAATCAAAACAATGTGTAGGAACGCTTGTTAGAGATTATAGAAAGCCTGTTTCTAATGTTAGAAAATTAACTTCAAAAAGAGAATTAGCGGCAGAAGCTATTAAAAGATATATTTTATCAGATGGGTTTAAAAAAGGTTCTAAAATTCCTTCATCCAGAACGATTGCAACAATTATAAATTTTTCAGCTAATACGGCAAGAATGGCATTAGATTACTTGGCTTCTCAAGGAATATTAGAACACATGTGCCAAAATCCGAAAGACCAAGGCTGGAGAGTTGTAACTGTGGATTTCGACCTTAAACCGGTTGTCAAACCATCGGAAACAGAAACGTTAGTTGATATGGTTGTTAAAGATTTGGAAAGTTATATCAATGAAAATTTGAAAGTCGGAGATAAAATGCCTTCACATTCTGTTTTGGCAAACTCTTTGAAGGCAAGTGTTAAAACAGTTCATGACGCATTGAAAGTTTTGATTGATAGAGGGGTTTTACTTCCTCGTAGAGGTCGTTACGGAACATCTGTAATTAAACTTCCAAACGCTTCTGTTTCTTCATTCAAACCGGAAACTTCAATTTTCGCTTCTGCTCAAGAAACAGCATTTTATCATTATGAAAAAACTCAAAATCATTTGAAAAAGATGATTGCTCAAGATTACGAAATTGGTGATAAGTTACCATCAATTATGGAATTGTCTAAGAGTTTGGATTTAAGTCCTAATACAATCAGAAAGGCTTTTCATAATTTAGCTAAAGAAGGCTATTTGGTGTTCTCAAGAGGACGTTACGGCGGAACATTTGTAATTGATATTCCTGAAGTTGAAGCACAAACCTTCAAATGGCTTGCTGTGAACCCTGCATTTGCAAAAGAATATCAGACTGAAAATTAGGATAGTAAAATAATGTCTGTTGTAGATCCAATTTTCAGTAATAATTATCTTTTACAACCCTATTCTTTTCCTAATAATGTCGAAAGATTAAACAAGGCAAATTATCGGGTTCGGTCATATAATCGAGAGATTTCAAAGGAAGATAAGATAAAAGCTCTTGTTGGCTCAACAATTGGTACAGTTGTTCCAATTTTATTTATGATGAAAAAACAAAAAGTGAAAAATCCCCTAAAATTAAAATATGGAATGTGGGATATGATTAATACTGCTGCTGGTTCTATTATTGGTGGGGTTGGATTTGGGCTAATAGATGAAAATGAAAAGGTTAGGAAAAATAGATTAAAAGAAGGTTTATTCCAATTTATGAACGCTTCTATTCCTACTTGGATAGTTGGTGGAGTTGTTAGTCTTTGTGAAAATAATGAAAAATATAATAATAAATGGTGCAAAATCTTGTCTGTAGCAGGTGGGCTTTTAGTTGGGATGTATGGTTCAGCAGCATTATCAAATCTTATCACTGATCCTAAAGACAAGTATCCTGATAGAAAACTTTCTTTAAAGGATGCTTTAGCGAATATTGATGATGGTATTGGGGCTTTAGCGTTAGCTAAAATTCCAATAGTTGAAAAATTAAACATTGGAAGATTTTTACCGATTATTTATGCTGCTTGTGGTTATCGTGCCGGACAAAGTAATTAGAATTTTAAATTTAACCGAATTGTAAATAATGCTCAATATTTTTGACATGCTTCTCCTTAAACTGCAATAATAGAATATACGCTATACTCGGGTAGAAATATGTACATAAAGCAGTTAGAAATAGATAATTTTAAATCATTTGCAAATAAAACAGACATACCCCTCTTAAGAGGTTTTACGACTGTTTCAGGTCCTAACGGTTCAGGAAAAAGTAACATTATTGATAGTGTGATGTTCGCTTTGGGACTTAGAACCGGTAGTGCTTTGCGTATTGAAAATTTGTCTGATTTTATTACGACTTTCAACAACAAAAACGAAGCCTCCGTAAAGGTTATTTTTGGGGATGTTGATGGTTCCGGCGAATTATCTGTTATGCGTCGTATCAGAAAGACTAATCAAGGTTACTCCAGTACTTATTATTTGAATGATAAAGTTGATACCTTAACAAATATTCGTAGTATTTTGGAAAAATATAATATTACTCCAAACAGTTACAACGTAATGATGCAAGGCGACGTTACAAGTATTGTTATGTGTTCTTCAAAAGTTCGTCGTGGAATTATTGATGAAATTGCTGGGGTTGCAGATTTCGACAGACGTATAGACCAAGCAACTAATGAATTGAAAACCGTTGAACAACGTGTAGAAGCTGCTTCTTTGATTTTGACAGAAGTTGAAAAAACATTGGAGCAATTAAAAGCTGAACGTGAAGTTGCATTAAAGTATAAAAAATTACAAGAAGAAAAATCCGGTTTGGAATCTCAAGTAAGTACTGTAAAATTCTTTGATTTAAAGAGAAATTTAGAACTTGCTCACGATAATATTCTTCAATCAAACAAAAAACTTAAAGAAGAACAAGTTAATAAAAAAGATTTAGACGAAAAAATTAAGCTGATAACAGAAAAGTACAAAGAACTTGATGCAAAATTAAAAGAACAGGGCGAAGATGAGCGTAACAAGTTAAAAGATTCACAAAGTAATTTGTCTGCTCGTATTCAAACAAAGAAAAATGCAATTGATTATTCGCAAACTCAAATTCAAAAAGGTTTACAATCTATCGAAAATGCAAAAAATGGTATAGAGTCTTACAAAAAGAAAATTGAAGATGAAAGACTTAATATCAAATTATCCCATGACAAAATCGGTATTATTGAAACTCAATTGAAAGAGAAAAAAGAAGAGTTAGCTAAAAAGTTAGAAGATATTTCAGGATTGAGTTCTACGGCTGATAAGTATATTCAAGAGCGTAACGATGTTTCTCGCTCCTTAGATTCTTTAAAAGATAAAGATAACGAATTATTAAAAACATCTTTACCAAAAGAAAATGAATTAAAGACTCTTAAAAAAGAAATTGAAGATGCGAAATTATTCGTTGAAAATGCTGAAAAAGCAAAGGCTAATTTTGGGGATACAAAATCATTAAAAGAAATGCAAGTTTCTGATTTGAAAAAAGAAATGGATGAATTGAAAGAAATTCAAACATCTACAATGAAAGAACTTGACGATGCCAAAACTTCAATTGAAGATTTTGACCACGATTTGAGGGCTGCTCTTCGTAGATTTTCAGAAATGGAAGCTCAAAGAAGAGTTATGTCTGCATCAGGTTCTTCTTTACCAATTACAACCGTTATGAATGCGAATTTAGAAGGCGTTCACGCACCATTGATGCAGTTAGGTACGGTTGATGAAGAATATTCTTTGGCGTTAGATGTTGCATTTGGTGGAAGACTTGCTCACATTGTTGTAGATGATCCGCATGCTGCTTATATTGCAATGGAACTTTTAAATTCTTCAAAATCAGGCAGAGCAACATTTATTCCGTTGAATAAAATTAAAAAAGCTCCAACGAAACTTCAATTGCCAAAGAATAGAGGTGTAATTGATTTTGCGATAAATCTTGTTGATTTTGACGATATTTATTTGGATGCGTTTTTCTACGCTGTTGGTGATACTTTGATTGTGGAAGATGCGGAATCTGCTGAGCCATTGATGGGTAAATATAGAATGGTTACTCTTGATGGTAAGTTGTATGAAAAATCTTCTGCTATTACAGGTGGTTATGTTAAAAAATCAATGTTTGGTTTTGGACAAAATGACGACAAAGAACTTGAACGTGCAAAATCAAAATTGGATGATTTACAGAAAAAATATGATCAGGCTTGTATCAAGCGTAAAGAGTTAGAAGACAAGTTAGATAAAATTCGTGTTTCTTATTCAAATTCTTCTACTGAATATTCAAAAGCGAAGATTGAATTGTCAAATATGACTTCTCAATTTGAAAACAGCCAGAATTTATTAGAAACAAAGAGAACTTTTATCACTGAAAATGAACCAAAAATTGATAAGTTAAATGCCGAGCTTGATAAAATTGAGCTTAAACGAGTTGAATTGGCTGATGAAATTCAAAAATCACAAGATAAGTTAGCCGAACTTGATAGTTTGCTTAATGACAAAGATTTAAAAGACTTGAAAGAAAAAACACAAGGTATTGAAGATGAAATTCGTCATTTGAATACAAATTTGATGAATGTAAATAGCGAAATTCAAAGTTTTGAAAATACTATCAAATTTAACGAACAATTGATTACCTCAAAACAGGATGATATTAAGAATACTTTGAAAAATAACGAATCTTTAGAAAAAGATCAGGAAACTTGTAAGGCTGAAATCATTCAATTAGAGGAACAATTAAATATCCTATCTGATAAAATTGCTGTAATTGATGAAAAAATTGGTGAACTTGTGAAACAGAAAGACGAAATTCATAATAGTCTGGTTGAATTGCAAACCAATAGTGCAGTCAAAGCATCCGAAATTGATAGAATTAATGAACAGATAGAATCTTTCAAGGCTAGACGTCGTGAACTAGAACCTCAATTGAAAGAGGCTTCTGAGGTATTGACAAATTCTGGTGTCGATGTTGAAAAATTAGAACCTGTTCAAATATCAATTGATGAATTGAATGCAAAAATTCAACGTCTTGATAAGAGAATGCAAGAACTTGGGGATGTAAATATGCGTGCAATTGTTTCTTATGAAGAAAAGGCGGCACGTAAAGAAGAACTTGATACTCAAATTAATACTTTATCTACTGAACGTCAGTCTATTTTAGATAAGATGAATGGTTTTGAGCAACAAAAGAAGGAAGCATTTATGACTACATTTACAGCCATAAATGAAAACTTTAAAGATATTTATCACCAATTATCTGAAGGTGAAGGGCGTTTGATTTTGGAAAACGAAAAAGACCCGCTTTCTGCCGGCATGACGATTGAAGCAAAACCGAGAGATAAAACTTCTAATAACAAATTAGGGGCATTATCAGGTGGTGAAAAAGCCCTAACGGCATTAGCTTTGGTATTTTCAATTCAAAAATACCTTCCGGCTCCATTCTATGCTTTGGATGAAGTTGATGCCAGCTTAGATACAATGAATGTTGAAAGAATCGCTGATATGGTAAAAAAACAATCTGCGGATACTCAATTTATTGTTGTTAGCCACAGACGTCCAATGATTGAAGCTGCTAGCAGAACAATTGGTGTTACCCAAAAAGAAAAAGGTAAAACAAAAGTTACAGGTGTTAAACTAAGAGATGACAATGATGAACAATAATCTTATAAACGCTGAAGATTTAGAGTCTTCTATATTAGGTGAAAACAAGGAATTTGATTCTAATGACGGGATTGGAATCCTTGTTGATATGGCAAAACAAGGTAAGATTGATCCTTGGCATATTGATATTCTTGATGTAACGGAAAAATATCTTCAACGTATGATTGAATTGAAATCTCTTAATTTAAGGGTTGCATCTAGAACTCTTTTGTTTGCTTCTATTTTATGTCGTTTGCAGTCAAATGTTCTTGCTGGGCTTTCTTTGGATGATTTTAAGGATGAACCTCAAGACGATGTAATTTATGATGATGACGGTTTTATTGTTGAGTATCCGGAGGATAATGAATTTATTCCAACGAGTAATGTTGTTAGTTTTGATGAAGCTCTTCAAAGAAGAACAAGTATTCGATTAAATCGTAACCGTGTTGTAACATTGAAGGATTTGATTAAACAGTTAGAGTTTTATGAAAAACTAGAAAAAAGAGCTTCTATTAAAAGTGCACACGAAAGAGCAAAACGCCATGTTAGAAACTATTCTCGTTTAACTCCAGAAGAAATTGTTTCAATGGCTCACGAAGAATATATTGAAGAAGCTGTTTTAAAGCTAAAAGATAATTTGGAACAAATTTTTGCTCGTGAAGACAAAATTGAATTGAATGAGTTAACTATGCTAGGAATGGATAAAATCAGTGCATATTTAGCATTGTTGTTCTTGAGTAGAGATACAGATTATGAACTTGAACAAAAAGAATTTTATTCTGATTTGTATGTAGTAAAAGGCGGTAAGAAAGATGCAGAATCTGAAGTCTAGAATTGAAGCCGTTCTTTTTGTTACGGCAAAGGCGTTATCATTAGAAGAAATTGCAACGTATTTGGATGTTGAACCGGAAGAGATTGAAGAATCTATTTTGGAGCTTATTATGGATTATGCTTCCAGAGATGGTGCTTTAGAAATAGACGATGAAAATGGTTATATTTTGCAAGTAAAAGAGGACTACTCTGATATTGTTGAAAAAATTTGTCCTATAGATTTATCTCCGGCGGTTTTAAGAACGTTGCTTGTTATTGCGTTAAAAGAACCTATTCGTCAGACAGAGTTAGTAAGATTGCGTTCTGCTGCTTATGAACATGTAGCTGAATTGGTTGAAAAGGGTTTAGTTTCAAAACATAAAGATAAAAATGGTAGAAGTATCAATGTGAAGACAACGGCTAAATTTGCAGAATATTTCAAGTTGAAAGGTGATACGAGAGCGTTGGCTCAGCAGTTGGAAAAAGATTTGGCGGAAAAGAATAATGCGTAAGTTTTTGCTGTTTGTTCTATTTGTTGTATTGGTGATTTTTATGTTGTATAAATCACCTCTTTCAGGTTCTTATTATTATGCGAAAGCCAAAAAATTATATGATAGTGGGAAATATGAACAATCTATCCCGATTTTTGAAAAATCTTTATTTGCAACTCCAAATAATTTGTTGAGCCGATTTTATTATGTTTTGGCTTTGTCTAAGTCTGAACCAACTTATTCTGTCCAAAAGAAATTGTATGAAATGGGTAATTCTAAAAAAGATGATGAAGCAAAAAAATATGCTCGTTATCAAGCCGTTTCTCTCAGACACAAATTGCTTTCAGGAGTGGAAGATAATTATATAATGAATGCCGCACAAGGTAATGATATTCTTCGTTGGGATATAAAATCTTTTCCTCTGAAAGTTTATATTGAAAATTCAAATGTTGTACCTCGTTATTACATTTCTAATATTGAAAAAGCTATGAATCAATGGACTACGAGAACCAATTTTGTAAAATTTAAAACAGTGCAGTCAGAACAAGGGGCTGATATTGTTGTCAAGTTTTCGGATATTCCGGTAGATGCTTGTTCCGGTGGGGTTTGTAAATATACCGTTGCTTATACCGATCCAGTAATTTCTTCTGATAAATTATTGAAGAGAATGAACTTAACATTCTATAAGACAAATCCTCGAAATGAAAATTTTTCAGAACGAGAGGTTTACAATACTGCTTTGCATGAACTTGGACATACATTAGGGCTTATGGGACATAGTGATAATCCTGCAGATTTGATGTTTGCATCGAATGAGAATAACCAGAATATGTATGCGATGTATCGTTCTGATTTTCAGTACTTGTCAATGAGAGATTTAAAAACTCTTGCTTTATTGTACCGTCTTGAACCAACAATATCTAATGTAAAAAATTTGCACAGTGAACATTTTTATTACCCTCCTTTAATTTTGGGTAGTGAAGATGCAAGGTTGCAAAAGAAATTAGCTGAATTTGAAAAATATACAAGAGAATATCCTAATTTTGCCTCCGGTTATATAAATTTGGCTTCTGTTTATGTTGATATGGGTGATTTTGATTCAGCTCTAGACAAGTTGAATACTGCAAGTTCTTTGGCGAAAACTCAAGATGAAAATTATTTAATCGCATATAATCGTGCTGTAATTTTTTATAACAAACAAAAGCCACAAGAGGCAATGCAATACGCATTGACGGCTAAATCCATCAAAGATGATGAATATATCAATCAGTTAATTTCTGATATTCAGAATTTGAAATAAGTTTTTATATAACTAAAATTGTATGTGTTCCTAATTTTTCAAACACGCTAACGATTTTAGCTGCCGTATTTTTTAGAAATGACCAAAGCATTTGATAAAGCTATACCTCCAGGTTGATATGGATGATTAACAATTTGTCCATTTACGTACATTACGGTAGAACCTCCTCCATCTAGGTTGATTGCATTTGTACAACCTAATGACTTCATAAAACTAGCAAGTTCTGTTAATGTCAAACCGATAGAACTCCCCTCTCTTCCGTCAACTGCAACAAGAATTAGGTCGTTGTCTTTGGTATAACCAATTGCCGTTCTTGGGTTTCGTCCCCCGATAGATTGAAGTTTTTGGGCAGTCATATCGATATATATTTGGTTATCCTTAACTAAGTAAGGCCCTCCGCTAATTATGTGTTTTACGTTATCCCATTTTGGATTTGTTCCAATTTGTAAATTTACAGATTTTGCTCCAAAAAGTTTTCCTAATTGTGCTTTTGGTCCAACTAAGACGTATCCATTTTCTGGAATAGGAAGAGGATTGGCGGATGCTGCCGTAATTTTATTCCCAACTATTTGAAGTTGGACACCGTACTTCGGAGAAGTTGGAGCATATTTCCCCCAATCCCTTGTATAAGCTAAAACGTATGAGGATAACATTCTTGGTTGATTTATGTTGTCAATTTTAATAATTTCATTATTACCATAAATTTTTGCATTTAATCTAACTCTTCCAACATCGTAACCATTTTCAAAAATTCCAAGTGCAACTCTATCGTATATCGGTCCAGTGTAGATTTTCCCGTTTATCATTAATGTTCCAAGAGGTACTCCCGTTTGAGGTTTGAAAAATCCTCCATTTATTGCAACAACAGAATTTGTTTTTTGTGCAATTGTTCTCACTGTTCTTTTGTTCGGAAGGGTTACAGATGCAAT
Source organism: uncultured Candidatus Melainabacteria bacterium (assembly GCA_934692295.1). Lineage (GTDB taxonomy): Bacteria > Cyanobacteriota > Vampirovibrionia > Gastranaerophilales > Gastranaerophilaceae > Zag111. The sequence continues at coordinate 7,908 of CAKUTL010000013.1, read as the reverse complement.
TGCAGGTTTAACTTCGTAATTTTGTGCAACTTCTTGGTTTACTTCTACAACATTAATTCTTACTGGCTTTCCATTGTAATATTTAACCATTCTGACGTGCTTAATTCCATCTGCAACGGTTGTAACTTTTAAACCTCTATATTTTTGATTTATTCGATCGTTAAATTTTTCTTTTTTTAATTCAGGGTTTACTCCTTCTTTTACGTATTCGCTCATTTGAATTAGGGTGTTTGTATTCACTGTTTTATTCGCAATTAAATCGTTTGCAAAAATAGGTGGCTGAAAAATGGTATGTGTAAGGACTAAAATAGAGAATAGCGAAAGAGTTAGTACATATTCGCAAGTCCTAAACGGAATGAAGTATTCAATTTTTTTGATTAGCGTATCCATAGTGTCACCCAAGATTATAAGTAACGGATACCTTTTTGTTTTTAGAGTGGGGTGGGGAATAACACTCGTCAGAGACCTATGAGGGCTAATAGGGTGTTCCTACTATTATTGTAACATATTTTTACAATTTCTTCAATCCTTTTAGTAATAAGGGTTTTACATTTCTAAATAGTGGCAAATGTACACTATTTTTATTTTTTAACCCATTAAAAACGAGCCAAATTTTTGTAAAAATCTGACTCGTTAATATATTAATTTTCATAATGTTTAGTGAACTGTTTTCAAAAATCTTTGAATTAATTGAACTAAATTTTTAGAATTATCGCTATCTGCTTCAGAAATTACTGTAGGTTTATTTGTACCCCTAGCAACATTAAAAGTTGCGTGTTCGTCGTTTCTTAAAACGCTTAATTGAGCTTCTTTCCCGAATTTAGTTTCTTTGAAGATGAAATTAGTTTTGCCAACTGTTCCCATGTATTCACCTAGGCTAGATGGCTTTCTGTTTTTAGCTATTTGTAAAAATGCATCGGTAACTAATGATTCTTTGCTTTTCCCGAAAGATATGCTATCAGAAGTTTTTGATGTAAACATTGAATTTTTTCTCGGTTTGCAACAATCGTTTTTTGCAAATTGATTTAAAACTGGAGTATTTGTAATTTTTTGTACTAACATATTCATATCCTCTTTATAAAAAATAATAAATGTATATTTCACACTTATTAAACGTCAAAATATTTTTGATGTCAATGTATAATTTGTAAAATATTGTTTTTCTATTTCAAATAATTTATAATAAGTGAAAAGGAGAATATGATATGGTAAAACTCAATTATAGCCTGAAAAACGGGGGGGGGGGTAGACTCTTAAAGAAGGTAATAGCCGATATCTTAACGGGTGGCACCCGCTTGTTCCATTGTGGAAATTTGAAGTTAAGTAATAATAATTTGTTTTATCTACAAAGAGAGAATAAAATTTGTGGATTTTGTCATCCTGAACTAGTTTCAGGATCTCTAACAGAATGCATTGAAGAATCCCCTCTCCTTGAGGAGAGGGATTGGGTGAGGTGTTTAACTGAACAAGAACAGTCAGAGATTCTTCGTTCAAGTTCTACCGAAGTGTTACAATCCGACTGCTTATCACTCAGAATGACGAATGCGTTTGATAATCATAACAAATGCGGTCATCCTGAACGAAGCGAAGGATCTCTAACTGGTGGTGTTAGGATTAACTCCTCACCTCAATCCTTTCTATTGTGGGAGGAAAAAGTTGGTGGATTATGTCATTCTGAACTTGTTTCAGCATCTCTATCCGAACGCATAGGCAATTTCCCCTCTCCAAGGGAAGAGGGGTTAGGGGAGAGGGTTCTTCCTTTTGCTAAGTTAAAGACACTGAAACACATAATTAAAAAATGTGCATTTACTCTTGCAGAAGTCCTAATAACTCTCGGCATAATTGGTGTAGTTGCAGCGATTACATTGCCGAACTTAATGGCTGCATATAAAGCGAGAGTTTTAAGAAGTCAATTTATGAAATCTTATTCTCTTATTCAACAAGCATATAAAATGATGCAAGCTGATGGTATTGGATTATCTCCAAGTGATTTTGTTTATGTAGCTGGTGTACACTCGCCATTTAAAACTGCAATTCAATCTTATTTCACCGGTACAACCAATTGTCGACAAGGTTCTTCAAGTTCTGTGTGTCTAAATGATATTTCTACTACGGGTTCCCCTTATTTAACTCTTTCCGGGAAAAATAAAATTCCATGGAGTTTATTTGATGACGGTCAATTTGCTTTGAAAGATGGGACATTATTTTTATTTGAAAATCCTAATGGTGGAAAAAGAGCATGGTTATTTGTGGATATAAATGGAATACAAGGAAAGCCGAATAAGGCTGGAGTTGATTTATTTGTGTTTCAACTTACGGATGATGGTTTAAAATCAATGGGTGATGAAGGTACGGAGTATGTTGGTGATACTTATTGTGCCGCAACCGGATGGAGTGGGGGTGCTTATAATGGAATGTCCTGTACAAATAAAGCAAAAAATGACCCAGATTATTTCAAAAAGGTACTCAAAGTTATTAAATAAATTAGATTAAAATTAAAAAGATAGTTATTTAGTATTAATGACCTTTTGGAAAGTTTATTATATAATTTTTATATAGTAGAAGAGGTTTTTATATGTCAATTGATGATGCATTAGTAATGATTTTAGCAGGAGGAGAGGGCAAAAGATTATATCCTTTAACAAAAGATAGAGCAAAACCTGCTGTGCCGTTTGGCGGACGTTATAGAATTATTGATTTTGTTTTGAATAATTTTATTAACTCTGGTTTTTACAAAATTAAAGTTTTGACACAGTACAAGTCTGACTCTTTGAACAAACATATCACCAGAGGTTGGGCTTTATCACCGTTTTTAAATCAGTATGTGGATTTGTGTCCTGCTCAGATGAGGACTGGTAACGATTGGTATCGAGGTACTGCGGATGCAATATATCAAAATATTTTTCACATAACTGATGAAGATCCTCGTTATGTTTGTATTTTTGGTGGAGATCATATTTATAAGATGAAAGTTTCTCAAATGCTTGATTTTCACAAGGAGAAGAAAGCGGACTTATCAATTTCCGCTATTCCTATCCCAATTGAAGAAGCATCTGAGTTTGGAATTATGGAAGTTGATGATGATTGGCGACTTGTTAATTTTGTTGAAAAACCTCAAACAAAGCCAAAATCAATTCCTGGACATCCTGAATTATGTTTGGCTTCTATGGGTAATTATATTTTTGATAAAGAAATTTTGTTAGACTCTTTGAATAAAGATGCTAATATTGAAACTTCTCACCATGACTTTGGAAAAGATGTTATTCCTATGATGTTGAACGAGGGCAAAAATATTTATGTTTATAATTTTGCTTCAAATTCTTTCCCTGGAATGACTCCTGCGGAGCAAGGTTATTGGAGAGATGTTGGAAGTATTGATGCTTATTGGCAAGCGAATATGGATTTGTTGGCGTATTCTCCGGAATTGAATTTGTATTCAAAGGAATGGCCTTTGAGAACATTTAATTACAACTACCCTCCGGCAAAATTTGTTTGGGAGGAAGGCGATAGAGTTGGTATGGCTACTAATTCTATGGTTTCAGAAGGTTGTATTATTTCTGGTGGCGGCTTATCTCACTGTGTATTATCGCCAAAGGTTAGAATTAACAGTTATTCAAGTGTTACAGACAGTATTTTGATGGAACAGGTTGAAGTTGGTCGTTATTCTCAAATTCGAAAAGCGATTATCGACAAAAACGTTGTAATTCCTCCTCATACCAAGATTGGTTTTGATAGAGAAGAGGATTTGAAACGTGGTTTCCATGTTTCTGCCGGAGGTGTTACGGTAGTTCCTAAGGGTGCTATTTTGTAATACATTTGTAACAATTTAATGTGTTTTGATATTTTGAGGTACAATGTAAATTGTGCCTCAATTATTTGTAAATTTTTATGAATATACTAGCAAAAAAAGGCAATTCTGATGCTTTATAATCTTTATTGATTTGGGTAGGAATAATTGTGAATATTAGTAGATTACCAAGTAAAATAGTTACATATGTTGTTAGTAAAGCCCCCAAAATGACTATTAGCGGGGAACGGGCTAACAAGGTTATTGCTTGGGTTGGAAAAAATATTTCATCTCCGGAAAACCGATTCATCTTGGGTGCAACAGCTTTGATGAGTCAGCCTTTTATTGATTTGCATAATAGAAAAATCGATGAAGATACAAGAAAGGTTTCAGCAGCCAGAACGGTTGCTAAAATTATTGCCGGAACTTTGACAGGTGTTCTTATCCGTTCTGCTTGTATTCATTCAGTGAATGCTTTTACAAAATTACCTCATGAAATAAAACCGAATATGAAATTCAAATCTTTGAGAAATTTCTTTACTCCAAGTGAGGGTGTTTGTCAAAACTTAAAAGAATATAAAAACGCAATGGGAACAATTTTAGCAACAGTTGTAATGATGTTTACTAACTTTTTGATTGATGCCCCATTAACAAAATTTTTAACTAATAAATTTGTAGATAAAATTCATAATAATTCTCAAACTCAAACAACACAGTCAAATTCCGGTCAAAATTCAGAACCGACTAAAACAACAAATGAAACCAAGGAGGTAAGGTATGCTTAAGCCTGCTTGGATGCAAAAAACTTGGGATTATGTAGCTAGTCGTTATGGAAAAGACGTCGGTAAGATGCTTGTTCATACCGGTGTAATTGGCTGGGTATTGTCTTCCGCAGCTCAAGTTACTGCAATTCTTATTAACGATAAACTTCCAAAAGAACAAAAAATGTATATGGTTCCTCAGGAATTGGCTGATGCGGCTGTTAATATTGTTTCTTTTTATGCTGTTACAAGATCTTTTAAAGCTCTTTCAAATAAACTTGTTTCTTCCGGTAAATTGTTGCCAAAAGCAATTAGAACTTTCTTGGATAATAGTTCTATAGCTGAAAAAGTTGGCAAAAAAGGTTTTGATGTTGCAAAACATGGTCATTTATCTGCTGATTTACTTGATAAATATGACAAGTTTTATTCCGGTGTTGATATTTTGGGTACAACATTAGGTTCTGTTATTTCTTGTAATTTGTTAACTCCTGTTATTCGTAACGAAATTGCGGCAAGAAGACAGAGAAAAGGTATTGCAAGAATTAATGCAAAAACTCCGGAACAACCTGCAAATATTAAGGCTCCAAATGTTAAAACACCTTATTTCTCAAGACCTTCAATGCAAGTTTTTCAATCTTTATCTGGTTCTGGTTTAAAGATATAGATAAATAAATCCGCCGATAATTGCCATCATTATTGCAACAAAACCCAGAGATAGTTTTAAAAAGTAATTGGTTGTGTAATCTTGTGGTTCTTGGATTTTTGAAACAATTGTTTTTGAATAGTCAAATTTTGAATTGTTTTTAGTTTTTTCGTAAGCAGAATGCAGTATCTTTTTATATTTGTACATTGTCTCTAACTCTTTTCTTGCATTTGGATTAGATATTGTCATTTTTTTTACTTTTATATTCTGATTTGCGTTTAATTCATTATCAACGTATGCAGACAAGTTATTGATAAAATCCATTTCCATCACCTCTTTTGGGGGTTGTTCTATTTTGGATGCTTTGAATTTGCTCATAATTTTTTGTAATTCTTCGACTTTTTTCCTACATTCAATACATTTTTCCAAGTGCTTATCAAAATCTTGTTTTAATCTCGGATTAAGTCGGCCATTGAGGTAGAAATTTATTAATGCTGAAATTTGATTACAGGTTAATTCTTTATTCATTGTCTTTCTCCTTAGTTTAGATATAGTTTTTTAATGCTTCTTGTAGTTTGAGTCGTCCTCTTGCAATTCGTGATTTTACTGTTCCAATGCTTGCATTTGTTGTTTGGGCAATTTCCTCATAACTTAGTCCCCGAAATTCTCTCAAAATTATGGCAATTCTAAATGCTTCTGGAAGTTCTCTGATTGCGGATTTGATAAGTCTTTCACATTCTGCTGTTATACATTTGTCGAAAGGTTTACTTTTTTTATCTGGAATTTCTATTTTAACTGTTAAGTTTAGCGGTTCACATTCATAATCAAGAGAAGTTGTTTCTGGAGTTCTTTTCATTTTTCTTAAACTATCATAGTATGTATTTGTAATAATTTGATTTAGCCATCTGTTGAAACATTTGGGGCTTTTTAAATTATGAATATTTTTGGCAATTTTTAGTAATACTTCTTGGGTTAAGTCATGGATGTTGTTATTGTTTTTTGCCATATATGAAAGCGTTGCAAAAATGTCGTGTTGTACTCTTTTTAATAATGTTTCAAGGGCTTTGAAATCATCTTGTTGAGAAAGCACGATAAGTTCCTCTATTGGCATTTTTTTATAGAGTAACTTTTTTTCTTGCATAACAAAATCTCCTTAACTAAATGTTAAAGAGATTTGTTAATAATTTATATCAGCTTATTATTAACGGATTGTGATATTGTTATTTCCCGTAAAATAATAATGCTATTATTTATTCAATTTATAACGAATTACGGAATTACTTCCTTGAGAGGAAACAAACAATAAATCTCCGGTAATGTACATGCAATAAGGTTTTTGAACATTAGAAATTAATTCTGTTATCGCTCCGTTTGTATCTACTTTCAAGACATTATCTTTGTTATAGTTTGCGATGTAGATATTCCCAGAATTATCGTTAGCAAGTCCGATTGGTCCATCTATTTTTTGACTTTTTAAAAAGATAAGCTTTTTATTATCAGGCCCAATTTTGTAAATGGTATTATCTGAAAAACCTGCAACGTATAGGTTTCCTTTTTTATCAGCAATTACTCCTGTAGGGCTTGGAATATCTTCGTAAACACCATTGCTATTGTTAGCCGGTGCTGCTTCTTGATATGTTTCAGGAGCAGTTTGTTCTGCCTTTGCTGTCGGAAGGTCTGTTCCAATTGAATCTGCCAGTTGTTTAGCTTTTTGACCAATGAGAGTGTCGGTTGGAATCAAAGTTAAATACATTTTAGCTTTTTCCGGTTCTCCGAGCTTTTTGCTCAATTGTGCGGCTTTGTAAACAGATTCATAATCATCCGGTTTTCTTAGTATTATCTGTTTGAATACTGCAAGAGCAGCTTCATCTTGTCTTAGATATTCCAGAATAGAACCTAAGTTGTAGTAGGCATCAATATAATTTGGATCAAGTTCAATTGCATTTTTGAAACATTGTGCGGACTCTTCAAACTGCCCAAGTTGATAATAATCAATTCCCTTGTTGTATTGAAGTTTCGCATCTGTTGCAATTGTTGCATTACTTGCTAGTGTTGTGCATAGTAATACTGATAATACTAAAATCGGTTTGATTAATTTATTGTATTTCATCTAATTCCTCAATTAATTTTTTGTTTGCATTTGCAAATTCACTACCTCTAGCAATTATAGCTTTTTTTAGAATTAGTGGCAAATTAATTGTTTGCATTTCTTCAAAATTGTTAGGAAGTCTAAGACTCCAGTTTTTATCTCCAGAAGTTCCTGGAACATTGTATGTTTCAGTCATATTGAAGAAATCAGTGAAGAATATTTGAATGTTTTCAGCTTTGCAAGCAAAGAGTTCTACTAATTTTGTTTCTTTTAGAAATTCTGCATCATTTGTCATTTTTACAATGATTTCATCTTTATTATCAGCTTCTTCGAATAAATCATCTACAAGGTTTTTAACGTGGAGATAACCTTCGTGGGTGTTGATTAAAGACTTAGCCCAAGCACTGACAGGTCTGTTGTCATGGGTTCCAATCATTGCCCAACATTTTTCAGTGATATTTTTGCATCTATATGGATCATCTTCTTCTGTCGGAACAGTAAATTGAGTTAATCTCATTCCAAGTAATTCATACTCTTCCATTACTTTTGCTACTGGATTTGTTAATGTTCCTAAATCTTCGCATACAATAGAATCTTTTGTTAAACCTTCTTCTTTAGCGGCTGCGAT
>CAKUTL010000012.1 GCA_934692295.1 uncultured Candidatus Melainabacteria bacterium | reverse complement strand
ACAACTATGGGACCTGGAATCAAATTAGATCCTAAAGTTTTTGCAGCTGAAGTTAAAGAATTAGTTTAGTTGAATAAATTCTAATTTATAACTAAAACCCTCAAAGTTAATGCTTTGAGGGTTTTGTTTTTATTTAATTTTCAAAAAAATTATTCTTCTGTTGATTTATAAAAACCCATTAACTGACTAGAAGAAACTTGAATATCATCTGCCTGCATAGCAAGTCTTTCACCATTTTTATAAGTAATAATAGAAGTTGACGAAATAGAATGTTTTCCATTACCTAATGCAGCTTGATTATAAATTCTTTCTTCATCACCAACGAAAAGACTATTACCTTTAGCTTTTACATCTTTATCAACTTTACCATCACCATCTTTGTCGAGATAGTTAACATCTAAACCAAGTTTTTTCATTGCTTTAAATTCTTTTTGTGAAATACGTCCATCTCCATTAGCATCTGGTCTAAAACCGTCAATTGCACCCATAATAATCTCCTTTCATATGTTAAGCACATCCGATATATTTTTTATATCTTACTTATATATAAAAAAGGATTGGATTTCATAATTGCCCCGCCACACCATATGATATCATATCATATAGAGCATTATAACTGGGTTTGAGCCTATTTTAAATTCATGTTTACATTTCGTTACAATTCACTCAAGGTGAATTCAAGAAGCAATCGAATAGAATTTCATAAACTTGCCTGAATGACATAAAAGTTTGACTTGTTTTGGTTAACCCCTCTCCCAAGGAGAGGGAATAATTGTTCATCTCCGAGGGACACTAGCTGAACCGACGAAACGAAGTTGAGTCGAGTGAAACTGCGTGCCATACGGCTGAGGATTGAGGTGAGGGGTTAATCTGAACGAGTACAACACGAGATACTTCGCTTCGCTCAGTATGACGGATGTGTTTTGTTATATTTCGAGATGCAGGAACATAGCTTCAGATGGCTTATACACCAGATGATAAAATTCAATGGGCAAGAAAATGGCTTTGTAACAATTACATACCCTGATGGAACAAAAGAAAAGTACAATCCACAAGGTCAAAAAGTTCAAATTACCGCACGTTCATAAGTATAATCTGATGGCTTTTGTCTATTTATTAATATTCTATCAATATGATTATTGTTATCTTCAATTTCCATCAAGATTGAATTTTTGAATTGATGATAAACTGGTTTTATAGTGACAAAATTGTCTTTATCTGCAACTCGATAAACTGGAGTGTCCATAGGATTTCCAGATTTTCTTAATTTTGTCCAATCTTCCCCAATAAGATAACCTACTTTTTTTTACAAGCCCTTCGGCTTTTAAAGTTATGCCATGTTCAGAAAATTGTTCCATTAATTTATTTGCAAAACCCTCTAGTAATTTTTCTTTGATATTACCGAAGTATAACTTTTACCAGTCATACTCGTTTGAGATACAATATTTGTTTTCATAAAACCTACTACAAAAAATAAACCACGTAAAAATATTTTTTGCTAATAAAAAATAAGAATCTATTCCTAGATTCTTATTTTTCAAATTGTTAATACTTTTTAAAACTAAATCTTGTGCATATTATCAAAAATTTCTTTTTTTTGAACCCATACTTCCATACCCATATTCTTACCACAAGCAATAAGAGCTTCTTTAATTTCTTTGAAAGTATAAGTTGACTTTTCAATATCGCAAAGCATAAACATTACGAAATGACCTTGCATCAATGTTTGTTTAATATCTTCAATATTTACTTCGTTTTTTGCAAGAACCGCAGTAACTTCTGCAACGATTCCTACTTTATCAACACCTGAAACAGTTACAATTATTTGGTCTGCCATAATTATAGATTTTCTCCTACACTTTTTTCTTCATCTTCAATTACATCAACAGGAACAGCGATTGGTTGAACTTCTGATTCAGCAATCCATCCTCTGTTTATCAATTTACCAACTTTATATTTTTGGCAATAAGCTTTCAAATCTTTCTTAACTTCTGGAGCTAAGATATACATTGCAATAATATTTGGAACAGACATTGCAATCATCATAGCATCAGTGATGTTGATTACAGAAGTAACATTCATAACTGAACCGATGACAATGAATGCACAATATATAAATTGGAAAGTTAAAGTTCTTTTCTTACCTTCACCAACTAAATAATTCCAAGATTTTTGACCATAATAAGCCCAAGCAAGCAAAGTTGACAAAGCATATAATAAAACAATAGCAGCCAACAATTGAGGGAACCAAGGAATTACAGATTGAATTGCACTTGATGTCATTTCAACCCCAGAAGTTGAACCAGCAAACTGTTTATAAACCCCAGTAATAACAATAGTTACAGCCGTCAAAGTACACATAAAACCAGTCATAAAAGGCTCCATCAATGAAACGAAACCTTGAGAAATAGGTTCGTGTGTTTTAACTGTTGCATAAGCAATTGGAGCTGAACCAGTCCCAGCTTCATTTGTTTGAACAGAACGTCTTAATCCCATAATCATAGCAACAAACATGCCACCATAAATTGATTCTGGATGAAAAGCTTCTTTCACAATAATCAAAAAAGCATGTGGAAGAGCTTTGATATTAAATAAAATTACAGTCAATGCTGAAAATAAATAAACAAAAATCTTTAAAGGTACGATTTTTTCAGTAACTTTAACAATTCCTTTGATACCACCAATAATAATCATACCAACAACAATTGCCATGATAAGACCAATAACCCAATGGAAATGAGCTAAGAAGCTATGTTCTCCACCAGTAACATTGATAAACTGATGAGCAGCTTGGTTAATTTGAATCATATTACCACCAGTAATACCCCCGCAGATACATAGTACAGCGAAGATTACCGCCAAAGGTTGACCTAACCATCTTAGTTTCTTACGAGTTAAACCGTGAGCCATATAGTGCATTGGTCCACCAGAAACAGTACCATCTAGGTTAAATCTTCTATATTTAACCGCTAAAGCAGCTTCAACAAATTTCAAAGACATACCTAAAATTGAACCAACGATAACCCAAAAAGCAGCACCTGGTCCACCCATAGAAATAGCAATTGCAACACCAGCAATACTACCCATACCAATAGTTCCAGATAAAGCAGTCATCAATGCTTGGAAAGACGAAACCTCACCACTGCCATCATCATTAGCCCCTTGTTCGTTGTTTGGCTTAACAATACTATGAATTGAGTGCATAAAGCCCCAAATAGGAATACCTTTCAAATAAATCGTGAAGAATAAACCCGCAATTAAAATCCAAAAAATGATAAGTGGAATTTCAGCACCACATATTTTAATTGGATAGAAAATTAAATCTGCAACAGCGTTCGAAACAGGAGCGATATGTTTATCCATAAAAGCATCCACATTCATAGCACTAGCACTTTGAACACTACTCAAAAGTAATATCAAAAAACTTAAAAATTTCTTCATCTTCTAGTCAATCCTTTCAAATGTTAAAAGGTTAAAATCCCTCTCCTTGGGGTAAATCCAACCAAATTCTACTAATAGTATAGCAAAAACATGCAAATCTTAGCATTTCATCGGTATTTATGTTACTATCCTGTAACACTTTTAGGCAAAAATTCCGTGAAATAAAAGTTCACAATATAGCAATTCTCGAATAAAAAATAACTTATATATCATGTAACAAAGGGGAATATAAAATGGGGATTTTATTAGTAACAATTGAAGTTTTAGCTGTCGGTATTATGACAAAAGATTTGTTAAATAAATCTGAAGTGTAAAGTTTAAGGCAATAAGGAACAGGGAAATAAGTTCGTTATAAGTCTATAGGTCTATAGGTCAATAAGTTGATAAGTTGGTTACGAAAGGCTTTAAGGCACTAAGGTCTTTATGTCTGTCATTATGGAGGTTGGGTTTTCTAACCCAACATTTAGCTAATATTATTTGGCAAATGTACCCGAAGAATCTCTGACTGGACACAATGTATTATATCCGTACTGTCATCACTATGCTCAGTATGACGAATGCGTTTAAGATTTATAAAAGGGGTTCGGGGGCATTGCCCCTGATGACTCGAGCCATTTGGTCATTCGTGTTTTTCTTTTTCGGTTCTACTTTTTCTTTTTTCGTCGAAATAAAAAAGAAAAAGTGAACAATATGCAAACCGTTTTACTTCAAATAACTCATATTTTCATAATGCAAAACGTGATATGCACAACCCCAACCGGCACCACTTTTATCACAATTATATTTATCAATACCAATACTAGGTGAACCCAATGGATACAATCCTTTATCCCGAAACCAAGAGATTGCAAATAAATCCTTGCCCCAAGTATTTGGTTTTTTAGGACCATTTATATCTATAAAAAAATCAATTCTTTCATTTGAATTAAATCCGCTCCAACTAATAGAAGTACCGTTCATCAAAATAACACTATAAAAACCATTTCCGTATTTCCCGGCATCAACGCCATTCAAATATTTATAAGTCTTATCAGAGATACAAGGACTGCTTGAAAATCCACAGTCTTGAACAACTTTTAAAGATGGTAACAAGTACTCTGCAATTAGATAGGCATCTTTTTGATTTGATGCCCAATTGGAAACCAAATCCCAATCATCAGGAGTTCCAACATCTTCTTGAACACTTCGAATTGCCTGCGATAAAATTGAATACGTCTGTTTTAATTTTATAACAGTTTGTTTTTCTTGATATTTAGCAAGCAAAGTTGGAATTGTCATCGCAGCGACAACACCAATAATGCCAAGTGTGATAAGAACTTCCGCAAGTGTAAATGCTCTGTTTTTTAAAATCTTCATAAGTAAATTATAAAGATTTTTCTACTTGGTGTACACTGTCCCTCACATCATATCATATCATATCATATAGGGCATTATAACTGGGTTTCAGCTACTTGCATAGGCGGTTTACATTTTGTTACAATTCATTCAATTTTGAGAAAATAATTCAACTATATTGTCATCCTGAACTGCGGATTTTGGCAAGAGCGAAGCTCGTCTAGGGGAGGGTTGCGTTGAGCCAGCCGACCCGACAATAATCCAAGACTGTTTCAGGATCTCTAACTTGGGCGTACGGATAGAGATTCCGAAACAAGTTCGGAATGACAGTACGAATATAATACATTGTGTTCAGTCAGAGATTCTTCGGGTAAATTTGCCAAATAATCTTACATACTCTACGGTTTATTCCTCAGAATGACGAATTTGGGTAGGGGGTTCGGGGGCATTGCCCCTGATGACTCGAGCCATTTAATCATTCGTGTTTTTCTTTTTCGGTTCTACTTTTTCTTTTTTCATCGAAATAAAAAAGAAAAAGTGAACAAGAGTAATTATCAAACCCTCTCCTAACCTCAGCCATACGGCACGCAGTTTCACTCGACTCAACTTCGTTTCGTCGGTTTAGCTAGTGTCCCTCGGAGAAGAAACGATGTTCAGCTATTTACAAATTTGTTTAGTTAGCTAAATGTTGGGTTAGAAAACTCAACCTACATAATGACAAACATAAAGACCTTAGTGCCTTAAAGCCTTTCGTAACCAACTTATCAACTTATTGACCTATAGACTTATAACGAACCTATTCCCTTATCGCATTTCTTATGCTACAATCAATCTATGGAAAATAAAATTAAAATCGGGCTAATCGGTCTAGGAACAGTAGGAAGTGGAGTTTTTAAAACTCTTCAAAACTTCAAAAATGTTGAAGTTGTAAAGATTGCAGTACGTAACAAAAACAAAAAACGTAACATTGAGGGTTTAGATGAAAGTATTATCACAGATAATGCGTATGAAGTTGTTAACGACCCTGAAATTCAGATTGTAGCTGAACTTGTCGGCGGTGTAGAACCAGCGTTTGACTTAATCAAAACAGCTATTAAAAATGGAAAACATATTGTTACGGCAAACAAAGAATTACTTGCAAAACACGGTGAAGAATTATTTAACTTTGCAGAATCAAATAATAAAGTTGTTCTTTATGAAGCAGCAATTGCAGGTGGTATTCCGCTAATTATGCCAATCAAAACAATTTTGGCAGGGAATAAAATTTCTAAAATTAAAGCTATACTTAATGGAACAACCAATTATATTTTAACAAAAATGGATGTTCAAGGTGCATCTTATGCGGATGTTTTGGACGAAGCTCAAAAGTTAGGTTATGCCGAAGCTGATCCAACAGGTGATGTTGAAGGGTTTGATGCGGCATACAAGATTACAACCCTTGCAACCATTGCTTTTGGTAAAAGAATTAAATTTGAAAATGTTTATCGTGAAGGGATAACAAAAATTAGCCCTGACGATATGCAAGCTGCAAACGAAATGGGTTATAAAATTAAACTTATCGCATCTGCAGAATTGAGTGAAGACGGCAAAGCCGATGTAAGAGTGCATCCAATGCTTGTGCCAATTTCAAAATCACTTGCACACATTGATTACGTAACAAACGCTGTAAACTTGACAGGCCATCCGGTTGGAGATGTAACATTGTCAGGTCCGGGAGCCGGAGAATTCCCAACTGCAAGTTCAGTTGTCGGCGATATTTTGGCAATAGCTTCTGAAATAGGGAAAACTGATTACTTGCTACCAATGATGAGATGTAACCACCACGAAAACGCTGAAATGATTCCTGTTGAAGAAACAGAAAACAAATATTACTTATCAATTACGGCACAAAACAGTCTTGGTGTAATCGGGCGTATCGGTAAAGCGTGCGAAGATCACAATATAAGTTTGGCAAGTATTGTGCAGAAGGAAGTTGCAGGGGACAATGCAGCAAAAATTACTGTTATTACAGAAATTTGCAAAGAAAAAGATATGCAAAATGTAGTAAATATTTTTAACAATGACCCTGCAATCACAAGCGTGAATAGTTTAATTAGAGTTCAAGTGTAAAAAATAAATTAAATTGAAGAGAGCCATTTTTGCTATTGCAAAAATGGCTCTCTTTGTTAATTACAAAATTAATTATTTTTCAACTTCTTGTTTTTCTTCTACTTTTGGAGCTTCGTGAACAAGTAAAATCTTCGTAATTCTAGCACCGTCAACTTCTTTAACTGTAAATGTAAAATCTCTATATTCTACAAAATCATCAATATTTGCAATTCTGCCAAGTTCTTTTACAACAATACCTGCAATGGTATCAACATCTTCATCTTCAAGTTTTTCCGGCGGAATATCGAAATAACTAGCAAGTTCATCCAATCTCATCATACCGTTTACAAGGTAATGATTTGGTTTAATTTCTTTAATATCAATTTCAGCTTCTTCATCAAATTCATCCTGAACATCCCCAAAGATTTCTTCCAAAACGTCTTCTAGGGTAATAATACCGGATGTTCCACCGAATTCATCGACAACAACAGCCATTTGAGATTTGTTCTTTTTAAATTCCAAAACCAAATTATCCATCGTAATTGTTTCCGGAACAAGCATAATCTTACGTTGAATAGCCTTTATCGGACAAACTTGGTCTTTAATAGCCAAAGAGTATAAATCCTTAACGTGAATCAAACCTGTAATATGGTCAATATCACCATCATAAACAGGATATCTAGTATATTGGTTTTCTGTTGCAATCTTGTTTAATTCATCAAGTGACATATCGATTGGCACACAAATCATATCTGTTCTAGGAATCATAACTTCACGAGCTGTCAAATCAGAAAATTTGAACATATTATGAAGCATATCTTTTTCAGTTTCGTTTAAAACCCCTTCATCATAACTTGTATCAACAAGCAAGTCTAAATCTTCAATAGTATGAACAACCCTCGCTGAACTTACAGGAATTTTAAAAACATGCAAAATCAAATTGCAAGCCTTATTCAAGCACCATACAAATGGTTTTGAAATTGTCATAAACAAATCCATAGGCTTTGCAACATAAAGTGAAATTCTTTCTGGATATTGAAGAGCAATACATTTTGGAACTTGTTCACCG
Source organism: uncultured Candidatus Melainabacteria bacterium (assembly GCA_934692295.1). GTDB lineage: Bacteria > Cyanobacteriota > Vampirovibrionia > Gastranaerophilales > Gastranaerophilaceae > Zag111. The sequence continues at coordinate 29,557 of CAKUTL010000012.1, read as the reverse complement.
ACTACAACATGTAAAAATGTAATTACAACGAATGCAACCACAGCAGTCAAAGGAACAAGATAAGACTGTGCAGAAGGGAAATAATTTATCAATGGAGCCATCATTTTTTCGATAGTTGGAGATCCAAACCAACCAATACCGATACTTGCAATAGTTACACCAACTTGAACTGCTGCAATGAAGAAATTCATATCTTCCAATGCTTTTAGTGCCAACTTAGCATCTACATTACCATCTTTTGTCAATTGCTCAATCTTAGCTTTTCTTGCTCTTACAATAGCAAACTCAGCAGCGACAAAAAAAGCATTCACAAGTAATAGTAAAAATACTATAATCCAATTAATAACAATCGTACCCAAACTCGACTCGTCCATTACTCTTTCTTTTTTCCCTTATGTTTATTGCTTTTATTATAATATCATAGACAAAAAAAATCAATAACACCGATGTGGGAAAAAGTCTATAAGTTGTATAAGGACAATGGGAAACATGGAAACAAGGTCGTTACGGTTACGTCATTCTGAGAGCTAAACCCTTGAAAGGGAAATAAAACCTTACATATTTACCCGAAGAATCTCTATCCAAACAAATTTGCAATGCTGAGCAATCCAGCTAATTTTATTGTGTTGGAATGACAATAGCACACGACTCTCTCCAAGGGAAGACACTAGCCGAACAGGTAAAACGAAGCTGAACCTTGTGAGACTGCGTACCTTTAGGTTGAGAGAAATTGTCTTTGAGCAGAATGCGAAAAGATACAATTTCAAGAGAGGGTTTTTCCTAGAAAACAAATCAACCCCTCTCCCTTAATCCCTCTCCCCCGGAGAGGGAAAAATAATTAACGTAAAGAACTTATTTCCTTATTCCCCTGTTCCTTTTCCCTTTTAAACAACTTATAACGAAGTAGCGAAGTAGGTCGGCGTTGCCACGCCGATATTTATTATGTTCACTTTTTCTTTTTTATTTCGATGAAAAAAGAAAAAGCAGAACCGAAAAAGAAAAACACGAATGACTAAATGGCTCGAGTCATCAGGGGCTTTGCCCCCGAACCCCCTAGACAAAGTTGTCACCCTGAACTGGTTTCAAGGTCTCTAGCTAGTGCGTTCGGCTAGAGATTCCGAAATAAGTTCGGAATGACAGTACAATGGAGGCTCGTCATACTGAGCGAAGCGAAGTATCTTGTGCTAAACAAATCCAGTCATTGCGAGCGTATGCGAAGCAATCCAGCTTACTTTAAATGTTTGTGACCGACATTATTAAGGCAACTAAGTATTTACTTTTCCCTAGAACGTTCTACAATTGTCACATATTCATCATATGAAATTTCATTCCCTTTTGCGTCATAGTATTTATCATCAATTACACCTTCATCTTCGGTATTTATATATGGTTTTGAATAAGCTATTAGGTCTCCATTCTCCGTATAATCATAAGTTTCTTCAGAATTTAACTTTTCATCATGAACAACTTTTGTTCTTGATAAAAATTGATTATCTGCTCTTCGGATAATAGAACCATCAGACATTATTTCTTCTTCTGTCCTAAATTTTTCCTTGCCAGAAGCATCGTAAACAATTGTACATGTTTTATTACCTGTATATTGGGTTTCAGTCTTAGAAATTAACGTTTTGCCATCCTCTGAATATTCGGAAGAAGATACTTCTCGACCTTCTTTATCATATTCATAATATGTAACAGAAGAAGGTTCTTCTTCAATATGAGATTTAAAAGTTTTTTTCAATAATTTACCAGTTTCATCATACTCATTAATATTCGAGCTATCTTGCTCAAATTTCAAATTACCATTTTCATAATACTCTTTTTTAGAAGGGAATAGAGGATGTTCTCGCACTTCTGATTTCAATTTTCCATTAGGGAAATATTCATAGCTAGTGGAAGATTCAACTTTTCCACTCCCATCTGAAGAATAGGATGTTTCTTTTATAAGGTTTCCATCTTTAAACTCAGATTTCGAAGCTATAGTTCCATCTTCAAAATATCCTTCTCCACTTATTTGTTTACCATTATCATAATTAGCAGTATAAGAAATTGAACCATCACTTCTTTTTGTTTGAACCGTTTTCAGTTCTCCATTCTTGTCGTATGTTTCTAACATAGTTAGTGTAGAACCCCCAGCACCTGAAACAGTTGAAGAAATTGTCTTTCCAGCTCGTTTCATCTTTGCCATTTCATCTAGTTGTTTTTGATTAGCTTTTTGTTTTTCTGCTTTTTGTTCCTCACTCAAAGGTTGAGAATTTGAATGTTCAATTTTAGAATATGTTTTGTCACTATTTGCTTTAATTCCAACATCAAAGGTATTTTCCTGTTGCTTTACATTATTAGACAAAGATACAGTATTTGTAGTTATTCCTTTTGGGATTGAAATATCAAAAAAATTAGCCATATTAAGCACTCCTTAAAAAAAATATAAAGTCTCTACATATATAAAGAATTTTCAAATACTTTAATTTCTTAGACACAAGAAATCTTTACATTTTGTTATAATAAATAAATCGTACTGTCATTCCGAACGCACCAGATAGAGATTCCGAAATAAATTCGGAATGACAGTACGAGGGCGGCTCGTCATACTAAGATTGTAGGTCGGCGTTGCCACGCCGACAACATAAATAAGCTGGATTGCTTCACATTCGTTCGCAATGACTATACCCTCGCCCTGGCTAGCTGAACCGACGAAACATAGTTGAATCGAGTGAAACTGTGTGCCGTATGGCTGATTAATACTTTTTCTTCCTCTCCTTGGGGAGAGGATTGAGGTGAGGGGTTAACCTTAACGAAAACAGTTTGAGATACTTCGCTTCGCTCAGTATGACAAATACGATTAAGATTTATAGAGTGTTCTGGGACGTTGCCCCGCATAACATATTCTATCAAAATATAAATTTACCAAGGATAATCTTTTGCAAACCGCCAACCATCATTTATAATTTTATATGCACCAAATTTTGTTTGATCAAACATTCCCCACTTCTCAACAGGGAGAACAGCTGAACTATTTGAATCAACTTTTAAGAAAAATAAATCCTTGCCCAAACAATTTGGAGGGTTCGCACTTCCATTTATATCCACAAATATACTAATTCCCTCAGATGCAAAATAATTAAAACCAATACAAGTTCCATCTACCAATTCAATAGAAGCGGTATGAGAAGGCATAAACGGAGTTGAAATATAGCCGCCACAAGCACCTTTTCTCCCACTTACGGGTAATGTTGAGTATTGTGCATTACTAGATTTTGCTCCTAAATAATAATGATTGGGACTATAACACATAGCTAATCGATGGTTAGAATTCGGAGGATAGTATTTTGCACCAGCGTAATATGGCAATATATAAGTTGGAACAGTATTCCTAGGTAGTCCCTCCATCACCTCTAAACCTTGTTCTTCATTAAGCAATTTAAAGACTTGATTTAATTGAGAATAAGTCTTTTTTAACCTAGTAAGAGCAACATGTTTCTGATATTTAGTCATCAATGTCGGAATTGTCATTGCAGCGACAACACCAATGATACCTAGAGTGATAAGAACTTCTGCAAGTGTAAAGGCTCTATTTTTTAAAATCTTCATAAGTAAATTATAAAGATTTTAGCACTTTGGGTAAACTGCCCCTCATATCATATCATATCATATCATATAGGGCATTATAACTGGGTTTCAGACATTTGCATAGGTACTTTACATTTTGTTACTTTTGATGAAATATTACAATTTTATCTAAAGAATCTCTAACTAAACAAGTTCAAATCAACCCCTCTTCCTTACTCCCTCCACCCTTGGGGAGGGAAAAATAATTAACGTAAAGAACTTATTTCCTTATTCCCTTGTTCCTTTTCCTCTGTCAAAAATTAAAAAAGACAGGATTTACATCCTGCCTTTTTATAAGTTATATTATTTTATTGTCCAATTATACATTCGCCAATTTTGTATAGAAATCATTTTCTTGTTCAAAACGATGTGCAAAGTTGAATAATCTTGCTTCCTCAAACTGAGGTGCAAGGATTTGTAAACCGATTGGCATACCAGTAGAATCAAATCCAGCAGGAACACTGATACCAGGAAGACCTGCTAAGTTACAACTAATAGTTGCAATATCAGTCAAATACATTGCAAGCGGATCTGAAGATTTTGCACCAAGTTCAAACGCTGTGTTTGGACATGTTGGCGAAATCAAAATATCTACATTTTTAAATGCTTCCCTAAATTCTTCTGTAACCAAAGCTCTCATTTGTTGAGCTTTTTTGTAATAAGCATCATAATAACCTGATGACAATGCATATGTACCAAGCATTATACGACGTTTAACTTCTGGACCAAAACCTTCTGCTCTTGATTTTGTGTATAATTCAAGAAGATTTTTAGCATCTGGGTGTCTATAACCATATCTAACGCCATCAAATCTTGCAAGGTTTGATGAACATTCAGCCGTAGCCAAAATGTAATAAATTCCGATTGAATATTTTAATTTATCCAATGAAATTTCAACAATTTCACAACCTAATTTTTTATATGTTTCAATTGCGTTTTCAATAGCTTTTTGAACACCCGGTGAAATTCCTTCGCCCATAAGTTCTTTGATTACACCAACTTTTTTACCTTTTATGTCATTATTCAAACTTTGAGAATAATGTTCAACAGGCATATCTAAAGATGTAGAATCTTTAGGGTCATGACCTGAAATTACTTCTAACAAGTTAGCGGCATCTTCAACAGTTCTTGCAAATGGACCGATTTGGTCAAGAGATGATGCAAACGCTATCAAACCATAACGTGAAACTCTACCATAAGTAGGTTTCATACCAACGATACCGCAAAAACTTGCAGGAAGACGGATTGAACCACCTGTATCAGAACCAAGTGCCAAAGTAGCTTCGCAAGATGCAACACTGGCAGCAGAACCACCTGATGAACCTCCAGGAACTTTGTTCAAATCCCAAGGGTTGTGAACTTTATTAAATGCAGAGTTTTCGTTTGAAGAACCCATTGCAAATTCATCCAAGTTAGCTTTACCAACAATTGGAACCAAGTTATTTAACAATTTTTCTGTAACAGTTGCGTTGAATGGAGATACAAAGTTTTCCAAAATTTTAGATGACGCAGTTGTACGAGAACCAACAAGGTTCATATTATCTTTCAATGCCAAAGGTACACCAGCTAAAAGTGGTAACTCTTCACCTTTAGCGATTTTTTCATCAACTTTTTTTGCTGTAGCCAGTGCAGTATCTTTTGTCAAAGAGTTAAATGCACCAATTTTACCTTCAACTCCGTCAATTCTTTCAAATGCGGAAGTTGTAAGTTCTACGGCAGAAATTTCTTTATTTTTCAGAGCTTTACTCTGTTCAACAGCGGATTTTTTTAACAGCTCGTTCATAATTTCTCCTTAAATGCTATTTCTCAAATTGATTGTATGACAAACATGTACTACAATCAAGATTTTTGAAATTTCAAAAACTTTTTTTGAAAAATTTTAAAATTGGTCAAAAAATTCGAAATTTTTCCAATTTTTAGTATAAGCTTTTTTGGCAGGTTCTTCAACTGCAAAAGCATCTACTTCTAACAAATTTTCTTGATACAATCTATTATTTGATAAATCTTCTGTCGAAGAATACGAAGGATACTCATCCCTTGCAATAGCGTACTCAATAGATTTTCTAAAATTGTTATCCCCATATTCAATTGGACCAAATTCTCGCAAAGCCTCGTATTCGTACGAATTTATACCTTTACCAACTCGTCCAATTAGTGAATGCTGATAAGCATGTTCTGTTTCATGTGCAACAACAGCGACTACATCTTCTGAATAATAATTTTCTAAAACTGGACTATAACAAATTTGAGACTTTCTTGCAGAAAAATATCCCGCAGAATTTTTTCCTACATCAGAATCTAAAGGATAAACTCGAAGAGACAATTTGTCCAAATTTTTATCCCTTAAAAATTTGTAAGTTAGATATTCCATACCATCAGCCGTTCGAGGATCAAGGATACGATATTTTAAAAATTCATCACCCTCATCAATACCCAGATTAGCCGTTTGTTTAAGTTCAGAAATTTCTACATCCTTAGGACCTTTTCTGATTTTGGCACTCAAAATTTGTTTATCAGATTTTTTGCCAAAACCCAAATTTAATGGATATTTTGTAAACGTAATATGCTCAAAATCCATATTTTTAGGGTCATAATCAATCCTTTTGGTCAATAATTGTAATGCTTTTTTACCATCTTTGATACAATTTATGACTTTATATTTGAGCTGTGTTTCAACAGATACATTCAACCAATCGCCAATTTTGTTACATAAAGATTTATTTACCTTAAAATTTTCAGGCAATCTAGCGGTACTGTATTCTTTTGTTTTAATTATTCTGGTTTTTCTTTTATAACTATACAAACGTTGTTTTACATTTAGTCCATTTTCTTGGGAAATTCTTGCTATTAAGCGTTTTTGAGAATCAAAAAAAGAAACTATTTCTCTGGAAAAACCACAATCTGATTTTTTCCCAACTTTGACATAATTATAAGTTTTGGCATCTGCAGGAATTCTTACACCAATATCCTTTGAAAATTCCGAAACCGCAATATTTTCGTCTTTTACAAGGAGTTTTGCATCTGTAAAAGGGTGCATACCCAAACTTGTACGCACAGAATTTACGGTACGAAAACATTTGGAATTCACTCGGGGTAAGTACGTTGATATTATAGACATTATTATTTTAACCTTATTATATATCTATTATAACAAGAAACAAAATAAAATTTGCTACTTCAACAACTTTTCCCATGCAGAAAAATCTACCAAACTCGGCAAACAGCTTTACCATCGAAAAGTCTAAGACTTTTAAGAGTTTTTATTTCTCTCGGGTGTGAGCCTTAACCGATGTTTCTAATATACCATATGATTCAAGATTTTGTAAACATCCGTATTTTTACCTACGTAAAAATACGACTAGCCACTTGGGGGAGTTTAACTCTTGACATCCTTGGGGCGTAAGGGTTTGCGGGGGTGTTTTTTTTTGAGAAAAAGGGAATAAGGAACAGGGAAATAAGTTCATTAAAAGTCTATAGGACAATAAGGTGATAAGTTTATAAGAGGATAAAGGCTTTAAGGCATTATGGCACTGAGGCACTAAGGTCTTTATGTTTTTATGTCATCCTGAACTTGGTTCAGGATCTCTAGGATGTAGGTTGGGTTTTCTAACCCAACATTCAGCTCTGTCATCCTGAGGGATAGGCAGTAGGATGACGTAACTTGGATAGGGGTTCGGGGGCGTTGCCCCTGATAACTCGAGCCATTTAGTCATTCGTGTTTTTCTTTTTCGGTTCTACTTTTTCTTTTTTCATCGAAATAAAAAAGAAAAAGTGAACAGGGGAATTCTCAAACCCTCTCCCTTACTCCCTCTCCCATTGGAGAGGGAAAGAACTAATCGCAAATGTCATCCTGAATTTATTTCAGGATCTCTAGCTTGGGCGTTTAGATAGAGATTCCGAACTAAATTCGGAATGACAGTACGGATATAATACATTGGCATCTAGTCAGAGATTCTTCGGGTAAATTTGTTAAATAATCTTACTAATTCAACAGTTTACCCCTCAGAATGACGGACTTTCAATATCGACTTAGTAAAGGCGACAGTAATTATACTTTCTGTTTTCTCAACAATTTTTTAAAATAATCTGGGTCTTTTGCGGCTTTTGAAGCACATGAACGTCCGTTATACCCCCAAGAAGACTTAATATTGTTACAATCCCCCTTGGTATCAGGAACAAATGTACCTTTTTCTTCATCATAAAAGAACGAAAATAAATCATAACCCCATTTATTGGGCTTGTTTTTGTACCCATTTATATCAACAGTGATAGCCTGTTGTCCATTTCCATTATCAATCCACCAAATTTCAGAATTTGGAAATTCAACATATCCATCATCCGTATACCAAAGAATAAGCGATGTAACGTTCCCATTCATATCTGTATAACCCAAACTTTTAAAATTCTTTTGAATATTACCATTTCCACCAAATGAATCACTTGAAGAGCGAGCACCAGCAATATACTTGGCAATCATTCCAGGGAACGCTCTATAATAGTTGACATCAGATTGTGCAATCTCCGGAGTCCAATACTCGTCATTCGCAACCATCTGACGATGAACCAGTTGAACTTTAGCATAAGCCTTTTGAAATTGAGAGCGTAAAATTATCGCCTTGCAATCAGTAATTAAAGACGGAATAGTAATTGCAGCAACAACACCGATTATTCCAAGTGTGATAAGGACTTCCGCAAGTGTAAATGCTCTGTTTTTCAAAATCTTCATAAGAAAATTATAAAGATTTTACTACTCGGTGTACACTGACCCTCACATCATATCATATCATATCATATAGGACATTATAATTGGGTTTCAGGGATTTGAATAGTCGATTTACATTTTGTTACAATTCATTCAATTTTGAGAAAATAATTAAACTGGATGGTCATCCTGAACTGCGGATTTTGGCAAGAGCGAAGCTCGTCTAGGGAAGGGTTGCGTTGAGCCAGCCGACCCGCCAATAATCCAAGACCGTTTCAGGATCTCTAGCTTAGGCGTTCGGATAGAGATTCCGAAACAGCTAACGGCTACGCCGACGCATACGGACTCACACGTTTCGCCACAGCTCAACGGTTCGCTTTGTAAAGTTCGGAATGACAGTACGAATTTTGTCATCCTGAGCAAAGCGAAGGATCTCTTGCCAAACAAGTTTAGTTCAACCCCTCTCCCTTACCCCCTCTCCCCAAGGAGAGGGAAAACTTTTAAGGAGATTCTTCAGGTACATTTACAAAATCTCTTACTAATTCAACACTTTACCCCTCAGAATGACAGCTAAACGTTGGGTTAGAAAACCCAACCTACATAATGACAGACATAAAGAACTTAGTGCCTTAGTGCCATATATCTTAAAGCCTTCTATTATGAACTTATTGACTTATAGACTTTATTCCTTTTCCCTTATTAATCAATACGAAATTTTACCCATTACAACACGTTTTTTGGCACCTGTGCAGCAAGGTAAATTATTCGGAATTCCATAATATGTACAATATCCCAAAAGTGCAAACGCCATTACTTCCTTAAAATTATTTGAAATTCCATAGTCTTCGCAAGTCTTCAAATCAATATAAGATGGCAAATATGTTCTCAAAAATCCCATCAATGCAGGGTTATATGCACCACCACCACAAATAACAGCTTCATGAATTCCAACATTCGGATAAATAAATCTTTCCCAGCTTTGAGCAATCGTTTTTGCCGTCAATGCCGTAACGGTTGCAATAATATCTCTAGGCTCTTCCGGTCCAAATTTAAGAGCATTTTCGATATACTTAGCAGAAAAATATTCTCTTCCTGTAGATTTGGGAGGTTCTAGTAAATAATATTCATCTTGCAGCAAACAATCGAGCCAAGAATCAGATACAACCCCGCTTTTGGCAACTTCACCATCTTTATCATAAGGTTTTTGGAAATATTTATTCATGCAATAGTCAATCATAATATTGCCTAAACCTGTATCAAAACCAAAGGTTTCAAAATCTTGAGAAACAACAGTTACATTAGAAATTCCACCAATATTTTGGATTGCAAAATTCTTACCTCGTTTTTTAAACCATTTTTCATCTGCAAAACAAACCAGTGGAGCTCCTTGCCCACCTTGAGCAATATCAGCTTCTCGGAAATTTGAAATAGTCATACATCCTGTTTCTTGAGAGATAACAGAACTTTCACCAATTTGAAGAGTACTTTTTAAACTAACATCATCAATTTTTTCATCAAACGGGTAATGATAAATTGTCTGCCCATGGCTTGAAATAAAATCAGGTTTACCAAACTCTTCTATCAAAACTTTTGAGGCATCAGCAAAACATTTTCCGATTGCAAAATTCATCATACAAATATCTTTAACAGATGCTTCTCCTCTAAAAATTTGAAAAATTTTTGATTGAATATGCGTCGGGTATTTATAATTTATACCTTTGATTAATTTTACAGACATATCAGGAAAAACTTCGCAAAGTCCCGCATCTATACTGTCGCAAGACGTTCCTGACATCAACGCTATAACTCTTTTTGGCTCTAACTCTTCCATAACCTCACTATATAAAAAAGCTTATACTTAATCAAGTACAAGCTAATTAAAAGTTTACAACTATCCTTACTCTCTTCTTAAGTCTTTAACTTACTCCCTTAATAAACTAGATATATAATTATTTATTCTTAAGATGTAAACTAAAAAAATATCCCTAATCTGAACAGTTTACCTATACTGTACCTCAATAAATCTCTTTTCCCTTGTGGACTACTTTGCCATCACCTCTGTTTCTAATCTTCTGTCCAACTACTTCCCAAATTACATTTTATGTAACGTGTTATTTAATTTTTCCTTCCACTTTTCTGGTAGCCATATGATTTTAATTCGGCTTTCTATGTTTATAACTTTAGACCTAATTTTGAGTTATTACAAGTAAAAAATTTGTATAAAATTTTTACATTTGACCATGCCCCTTGAAAGCGTAAGAAAAAATTCAAATTATCATTTCTTAATGAAGAAAACTTAATTAAATCATGTAAAAATTTAAGCAAAAATTATTTGACAAATAAGAATTACAAATAAAGCATGGAGCATGGTAAAAATAAGTATTAGAAAATCCTGAAAGTTTGTGATAGATTGAATTTGAGGTAAAATAAAAAAAGATTATGAAAGAATTTCTTAAAACAAACAGAGTTACATATAATCTGATGTCTTTTACCGGATTTAAGTCTATAATCATATTTTCACTACTATTAGACGGACCTAAATCCTATCAGGAATTAAGAACAGCAATCGAAAATCATGAGTATTTGCATGAGTCTGTATCTATTGATACGCTTAGGATTTACTTAAATTCGCTCAGAAAATCCGGCTGTAAAATCTCCAGATTTACAAAAGATGGAATCACACGCTATTCAATAGATTCGCACCCTTTTGAATTAAAAATCACAAAAAAACAAGCAGAAAGTATTTTGAAAGTCTTTAAAGCAATTTATAAATCAATTGAAATTTCAGATTTGTTATCTTTACAAAAATTTTTTGATAAATTTTCAAATTATATTACCAATGAAGATTTAAAAACAAAACTAAAAAATATTTCACCACTACATGACATTAATCCCTCTATAATCCGTGATTTGATGACCTATTCAGGCTCAAACAATGAAATAATTATCTTTTACAATTCATTAAATTCCAGAAAGAAAAATATCAATATAATTATAGACAAATTGGAAGTCATGAACGGGAAATTATACGTTTACGGTTTCAATTCAGAATACCAAAATTATTCAAGTTTTTTAGTTTCAAGAATAATAAAAATTGCCGGAATTAATCTCAAAAAATCAGAATTGAAAATTCCTGTATATACCATAGGTTATGAATTTCAGACCATGCCCAATGAGCATTTTGAACTTCAAAATAACGAAAAAATTATTGATAAAAATTCTGAAAAAATGCAAATAGAAATATCTTCTCCAAACAAATTTGATATTATGCAAAGGATTATGTCATTATCTCCAAATTGCAAAGTTCTATATCCTCAAGAATTTAAAAAGGAACTCATTGAAAATTTAACAAAAATGAAAGAAGGTTACCTTGAAGAAAGATAACCAAAAATTGAATGACGGATGTATAAAAATATTCAAACTTATAAAACTTTTATATGAGGATAAAGCCGACTATCAAAGTGTTATAGACATTTTTATAGATGATTTTAATGAAGATCAAACAACGAATAATATTCAAGTTATTCTAAATAAATATTTAAACACTCTAAAAGTTTTCGGACTAAATGTCGTAAAAGAAAACAACAAATTTATCCTGAAAAACGGATTATATTCAATTCCATTTTCCAACGACGATTTAATTTCCATCGGAATTTTAACAAAATTATCTGAAAATTTTCCAGATAAAGATATATCTCAAAATATCCGAAAACTATTGCAGGAATTGAATTTCAGAATGGATGAAAGTCATAAAAATAAGCTAAAAAATATCTCAAAAAATTATAATTTTTCATTCTTTTATTCAAACCTTGAAGAAAAAATCGATTACTGCAAGCAAATCTGTAAAGAAAATTTTGTTGCCGTAATAATTTATCTGAAAAATAATGAAGAAGTTAAATGTAAATGCACCCCAAAAGAAATAATCTACGAACCGGAAGGAGCATTTTTAAAAGTATATGACCCTATTAGTCATGAAAACATAAATATCCCGATTACAAATATTTTAACAATTTCTAAACAACCACAAATCGCAAATTCAACAGAACTCACAACAACAGTTGTTTATAAATTGAAAAATCGATTAGCTAAAACATACAAAATCAAAGAAAATGAATACTCCGACGGCTATGATAAAGACGGAAACCTGACAATTATCAACAAAAACGAACCGTTTGATATTTTGCTAAAAAGACTTATGCGATATTCTTTCAACTGCGAAATAATTTCACCAAAACATCTCAGAATAAAGATGCTTGAGCAAATTAACAAAACTCTTGAACAATACAAAGATGAAAATTAGTTTATTTTCTGCCTTTTTCTTTACGTTCACGTACAGAAATTCTAATTGGTGTTCCAAAGAAACCAAATGCTTCACGTAATTTGTTTTCCAAATATCTTTTGTAGCTGTCTTTCAACAATTCTTCATTATTCACAAACAAAACAAATGTTGGAGGCTGGATAGCAGCCTGAGTTGTGTATAAAACTTTTAATCTCTTACCCTTGAAACTTGTAGGAGGGTTAAGAGCATATGCTTCATTTATAACTTTGTTCAACAAGCCTGTAGAAACACGTTTAACGCATTGTTCATAAACTTCTACACTCTTGTCAAAAATTTGACCAAGTCTTTGTTTTGTTAATGCACTAATAAAAATTTTCGGAGCATAACTCAAAAATGGAATATCTTTTGCAAGTTCTTGTTCAAACTTGTTGATTGTATTAGCTTTTTTATCCTCAATCAAATCCCATTTGTTGATTGCAACAATAATCCCTTTTCCAGATTCAGTAATGATAGAGGAAATCTTTTTATCCTGATCAGAAATACCTTCTTTTGCATCAATTACAAGAACCGCAACATCACATTCTCTAATTGAACGAATTGCCCTATCTACGGCAAATTTTTCAACGCCATAGTCAACTTTAGATTTTTTTCTAATACCCGCAGTATCGACGATAACAAACTCTTTATCGTTATATGTAATAAAACTGTCAATACTATCTCTTGTAGTACCAGAAACATCAGAAACAATAACTCTTTGAGTATTCAATAAAGAATTGACGATAGAAGATTTTCCGGCATTCGGACGACCAACAATCGCAATTCTTATGCGACCATCTTTTTCTTCTTCTTCTGTTTCTTCAAAATCTTTTGTTACAACATCCAACAAATCTCCAACACCACCGGAACCGTGTAATGCAGAAATTCCGATAGGATCACCAACAGACAAAGAATAAAAATCACTTGTCATAAGCAGGGAATCCGGATTATCACACTTATTTACAGCTAAAAAAATCGGTTTACCTGACTGTCGCAAAATATTTGCAATATCATAATCTACAGGATTGATACCTTCTTTTCCGTCAACAAGGAAAATAATTTTATCAGCTTCTTCACAAGCCAATCTTGCTTGATCAAAAATAGAAACCATAATATCATCCCCATCCCCAGGGATAATACCCCCCGTATCAATAACAGTGAAACCCTTGTTTTGCCATTCAACATCAAAATAAATCCTATCTCTGGTAACACCAGGCATATCATGCACGATAGAATTTCTCGCCCCGATTAAACGGTTAACGAAAGTTGATTTTCCGACATTTGGTCTTCCTACTATTGCTACTGTTGGTTTTCTTTTCATAGCCCAATAATATCATGGAAAATTTTATTTTTCAAAAAATAACAATTAGTTGTGGATGTTGGGGCAGAAAGCCCGACATTCGGCTCTATCATTCTGAGGGGTAAGCTGTTGAATTAGTAAGATATTTTACAAATTTACCCGAAGAATCTCTGACCAAACACAAGCTATTATATCTGTACTGTCATTCCGAACGCACTAGAATGTAGGTTTGGTTTTTACCCCAACATTTAATAATGTTCACTTTTTCTTTTTTATTTCGATGAAAAAAGAATTAAAACCCTCACCCCAACCCCTCTCCCTTTAAAAAGGGCGAGGGAAAATATTTATAAAACACAAATGACCAAATAGCTCGAGTTAGCAGGGGCAACGCCCCGAACCCCTTATAAATCTTAAACGCATTCGTCATACTGAGCGTAGCGAAGTATCTCTATCCGAACGTGTTCAGTTTGAGATTCTTCGGGTAAATTTGTAATGTTTTATTTTCCTTTCTTCTGTCTATCCCTCAGAATGACGAATTAATTACGTAAAGACCTTATTCCCTTCTTCCCCTGTTCCCTATTTCCTTATTGCCCCAAAAATCCAAATAATTCTTCATGTTAACAAATGTAACAAAGCTGAGAGCATGTGAAATCGAGCCTTTTGGGATGTTTTTATATATTTGAGAGCAAAAAAGAGAGCTAATTATGAGTTTAAGTATTTCATCACAAAACTTATATCTTAAAAAGCCTTTGGGTCAAAGAACCGAAAGCAATCAAAATGCGGGTTCTTCACGTACTCAAGTTGCTCAAAATTTGCAATCAGGTTCAGCAGGTGCAACAAGAACTGCTACTCTTTCCCCTAAAAAACATTCCAGATTTGTTGCAGGACAAGGCAATTTAGATTCTCGTGCAGCAAGAATGAGTTCTAAGAGATTACAAGACGTTAATAAGAGAACTACTCAAGGTTCTTATGACACAGAAAGAAACGATTACGGAACAAAACAATCTACTGCTGCAAAAAATGAATCAATTTGGTTACAATCTCAAGGATATTCAAACTACAGTTTTGGTCAAATGACCGGTGCTACCGGAATGTTCAATATGAACGGTATGGCTGGGATGAACCAAACTGGTGCAATGGGCATGTTGAACAAAATTGGTGGAAAATTAGGTATTGATGCCGGAACAATAAATACTGTTGGAGCTATTTATAATGGGGTTCAACAAGTTGGAAATATCTTTGGTATAAATCCAACTCAACAACTAGGTTCTGTTCTAGGTTCATTTGGTGGTAGCCACTCAACAAGTTCAGCAGTTTCTTCTAGTGCAAATACCGCAATTTCTAATATGAACTCTGCAAATGATGCAGCATCTTTAAAACAATCAATTGAAGGAGCTAAATCAGAACAATCTAACGTTTCTAAATTAGCTGGTGAAGTGGATTCAAAACAATCTGCGGTAACTTCTGCAACATCAGATAAGGCAAAAGCTGAAAAATCTGTTTCAGATAAAAAACAAGCTGTTTCTACGAAAGAACAGTCTGTTAAATCATTAACAACTTCAAAAGATGTAAAACAAAAACAACTTGATGCTGCAACTCAAAATGAAACAAAATGTTCTGAAGCATACGATAAAGCTCAAGAAGCAACAAGTGCTGCTCAAGATGATGTAACAAATGCACAAAATGAATTGAATAGTGCAACAACTGATGAAGCTAAAGCAGCTGCACAAGCAAAATTGACAAAGGCACAAGCAAAATTAGAAAAAGCTAAAGCTCAAGAAGCAAAAGCTAAAACTGCTCTTGATCAAGCTACAAAAGATAAAGAGGCTGCTCAAGAACAATTGGATAAAATAACTGAACAATTAGATACGGCTCAAAAAGAATTAGAAACATCTAAGACTGAATATCAAGAAGCTGAAAAAGATTTAAAAACCAAAGAAGAAGCATTAGAAAAGGCTGAAAAAGATTTAGACTCAGCTAAGCAAGCAAAACAAGATTATGATGCGTTGTCTAATGAAATCAAAACTCAAGAATCTCGTTTGGAACAACTTCAAAAACAAGAACAAGAGGATTATGACAAGACAACTAAAGATATTGCAGATAGAGAAGCAAAAGTTGGAAATAAAACAGATGATAAAAAGTTAAATAAATTAAAAGAAAAACAAAAAGAACAAGGTGACAAACTTGCAAAATTTGAATGCTTAAACGGTGAAGCTACTGAAATAGGTCAGAATGGTGAAGAACTTCGTTCTACCGTATTACCATCTGGAGACAAAGTTTATTATGTTGGAATGAATGAAGTTTCAGCAGAAGAATATGAAAAACATAGAAAACAATCTTAACCAAACATTTACAAAGGCTTTACAAATTCTTTTATGTATATTAAAATATAGTCAGAAAAGCAGTATTGCAAAACGAAAAAAGAACGGAGACCCCGTTCTTTTTTTCGGTAATATGGTATTCTTTCTTAGAAATTTATTTTAAATCGTGAAAGGTAGGAATAAAATGAAGCAGGATGTAAACAGATTAGAGGTTTTGGAAGCGATTACTCCATTAATTGAAAATACCGCTATGCGTTTTAATTTAGTTCCTATAGAAATTGATTTTTCAAAAGAAAATCACAGATGGTTTTTGAGAATTTATTTATATTCTAAAGATCGTAGTATTACTCTTGACGATTGCGAAAATGTTACTCGTAGTCTAGAAGGTTTTTTGGACGAGTTAATCCCAGTTAAATACTATCTTGAAGTATCTTCTCCAGGGTTAGAGAGAAAATTCAAATCTGAAAAAGAGTTTATAATCTTCAAGGGTAAAAGAATTAGTTTGAAATTGAAAGAGCCTTTATTGGGGGAGACAGAAAAAATCTTCAAGGGCGAAATTATTGACTATGATTACAATGAAGGTTTGACATTCTTCCGCTTTGATGATGGATGTGAACTTCAAATTCCAAAGGAAAATATTCAGTCAGCAAAATTGTATATTGATTAGCTATTTTAATAACGAAAGGAAAATAAAAAATGATTAAAATTGGAGCAGGAAATTTAAATGAAGTTTTTGAAGAACTAGAAAAGGAAAAAGGCATTTCTAAAGATGTTGTTATTTCTTCTCTATGCGACGCTATGGTTGCAGCATACAAAAAACATTTAAGATTGAAAGAAGTTCAAAATGTTGAAGCATTTTTGGATGAACAATCTGGTGAAATCGGTATCTTTAAAGGCAAAACTGTTGTTGAATCTGTTGAAGATGAAGATAACGAAATTTCTTTAGCAGAAGCAAAAGAAATCGACGAAGACGTTGAATTGGGCGATGAAGTTAAATTAGAAGTTACTCCAGACCAATTCGGTAGAATTGCTGCTCAAGCTGCTAACCAAGTTTTGACTCAAAGAATCAGAGAAGCAGAAAGAAATCTTGTTCTTAACGAATTCTTGGAAAAGAAAGGTACTTTGATTACTGGTATTATTCAAAAAGTTGACGATAGAAGAAACGTTATCGTAAATATTGGTAAAACTGATGCAGTTATGCCAAGAAAAGAACAAATCCCTGGAGAATATTACAAACCTGGTAACAGAATCAGAGTTTTCGTTCTTAACGTAAAAGAAACTACAAGATTACCTCAAGTTATTGTTTCTCACGCTCATCCAGAAATCGTTAGAGAATTGTTTGAACTTGAAGTTCCTGAAATTGAAGATGGTATTGTAGAAATTAAATCAATTTCAAGAGAAGCTGGATACAGAACAAAAATTGCAGTATGGTCAAATGACCCAGAAGTTGATTCAGTTGGTGCTTGTATTGGACCTAGAGGTAGCAGAATTCAAACTATCGTTGGTGAATTGAAAAATGAAAAAATTGATATCGTAAGATATTCAGAAGATCCTGTAGAATACATCGTTAACGCTTTATCTCCTGCGAGAGTTGTATCAGTTGATATTATGGCTGATGATGAAACTGCTCATGAAGCTCTTGTTGTTGTTCCGGATGACCAATTGAGTTTGGCTATCGGTCGTGAAGGTCAAAATGTTAGACTTGCTCACAAATTAACAAACTGGAAAATTGATATTAAATCAGTTTCTCAAATGGAACAGGCAGAAGCTCAAAACGTAAATAACTACGAATACGATGAAGAACCACAAGACGCTCAAGATGAAGATGTTGTAGTTGATTCAAACGAATTGGATGAAGAAATTCAAGAAGAAATGAATCAACAAGCATTGGATGAAGAAGATGTTCAAGATGGTGGTATTTCAGAAGAGGTTGAAGAACAAGAATAGTTTTTCGCTCTGACAAATTCAAATAGTAAATAATAATAAGGCGGACAGCACAAATAGTTGTTCGCTTTATTGTTAAGGATTGTATTAATTCTTAAGGATTAGACTTTTAATTAATAATACAATAGTTTATAATATATATACAAGGGATATACTGGAGTTGAAATTTAGGAGATTTTTATGCAAAAACGTTGGTATGAATTGTCGCCGGATGTTTGTATTGTTATCAGTCGGATAGAGTTGGCACAAGATATAGATAGAACACGTTATGCAAAAAAAATTCTTGAAGAATTGTACCATATTGGATACAAGCCTAATGAAAAAATTTATAGACAAAGGCTTGCTAGTTATGAAATGCGGAGATGGTATGATAATAATAGAACATTGTTCATGGCTTTTGAGTATTTGAAAGACGCAGAAGAAGGCATACAAAGGTCTGTAGCGAACAATGTTTTGAGATTTATAAGAAGTGAACAGGCTGCGTAGCTTGTTTAAACCAACCCCTCTTTAAGTGCTTTTACCGCTGCTTGTGTTCTATCGTCCACGAGCAGCTTTTGGATTATGTTGCAGACGTGAGCTTTTGCGGTGTGGGCAGAGATGGTTAATTCTTCTGCAATTTCATTGTTCGATTTTCCGTCAACTATGAGTTTTAAAACTTCGTATTCTCTTTGGGTTAAGTTGGAGTGTTGTTCTCTAAACATTGCCCTAGACATTTGGCGTTGGGGGACAAGTCCTCTGTTTTTATCCCTCAAAATGGGGACTGCTAGTGGGTCAATCCACATTGCTCCATCTTTTATTGTTTGGATAATCATTTTGAGAATATCGGTATTTATATCCTTCATCACATAGGCACAAGCACCAGATTCCAATGCTTCTAAAACTTCTTGTTCGCTCAGGTGAGATGTAAGAATTATAATTTTTGCATCGGTGTTTAATTCAAGAATTTTTTTTGTTGCTTCAATTCCTGAAATGTCAGGAAGTCCGATATCCATAAGTGTTACGTCTGGGTGGGTTGTTTTGAATTTTTCGATTGCATCTTTCCCTGATTGTGCTTCGGATGTAACTTCTAGTCCGTCTTGTTCTTCAAATAGTGATTTCAGTCCGACTCTCAAAAGTTTATGATCTTCAACCAAAAGTATTTTTATTGCAGAATTTATCATTTATTTTTACTCCTTGGTTTCTTTTTTTATATTATATAGATTTGAGAGTTTGATGGTATCTGTTTTGTGTGTATTGTGTGGGGGTATTATTATTTTGAGTTTTTTTTGTGTTGAAATTTTATTTCTATTTTTAATTAAATTTACTAGCTAAAATTGACTGTTTGTTATAAAATTATCGAGATATAAAAGTAAACACATATAGGATATATTATGAAAAATTCTAAATATTCAGCAGTTGTTATAGGTAGCGGAATTGCAGGACTATATTCCGCATTAAAATTGGAACAACAATTAGATTTACCAAACGGAATTTTGTTAATTACAAAATCTAAATTAGGTGAAAGTAATTCATATTATGCTCAAGGCGGTATGGTTGCGGTTTTGAAAAGTAATAAAAATGATTCTGTAGAATCTCATGTAGCGGATACATTGAAAGCTGGTGCGGGTTTGAGTGAATTAAATACGGTAAAATTTATAAGCGAAAATTCTGATAAAGTTGTGAAAGATTTATTGACTTTTGGTGTTGAATTTGACCGAGATGAAAATGGTAATTTTACTTTGACAAAGGAAGCTGCACACAGTGTGAATAGAATTTTGCATTCTGGCGGAGATGCTACGGGGAGAGAAATTGAAATTGCTTTATGTGAAGCTGTAAAAAAGAATAAAAATATAAAAATTTATGAAAATACCTTGGCTGTTGAATTACTTGTTAAAGACAATGAGTGCGATGGTGTAATTGTATTTGATGAAGATAAAAAAAAATACGAAGCTGTTTATTCAAAAGTTCTAATACTTGCAACTGGCGGATTGGGACAAATTTATAAATACACAACAAACCCAATTGGTGCAACAGGTGATGGTTTTGCTTTAGCGTATAATGCGGGTGCAATTTTGCAAGATATGGAATTTGTTCAATTCCATCCTACTGCTTTGGCTTTTGATGATGAAAAAAATCATAATAGATTTTTAATAAGTGAAGCTGTAAGAGGTGAAGGAGCAAAATTGTGTGATGAATTTGGAACAGAGTTTATGTTCAAGTATCATGAAAAACGTGAACTTGCACCTCGTGATATTGTTGCTCGTTCAATTTATTGTGAAATGAACAATACCGGAGAACCTAATGTTTATTTGAACGCTACAGGAATTGGTTCTGAAAAGTTGATGAAAAGATTTCCTACAATTGCAAAAAAATGTATGGAACACAATATTGATATTACAAAAGATTTAATTCCGGTTGCTCCTGCAGCTCATTATTATATGGGTGGAGTTAAAACTAATCTCAAAGGCGAAACTACAATCAACGGTTTGTACGCTATTGGAGAAGTTTCTTCTACTGGTTTGCATGGAGGAAACAGATTAGCAAGTAATTCACTTTTAGAATGCGTTGTTTGTGCATATGAAACGGCTGATTTCTTGAAAAAATCAGATTTAAAACTTGAAGATAAATCCGGCGATTATCAAAAAGTTATCGAAAAATATGAAGGAAATATTGAAAAATCAAGTTGCGATATTGATGCCCTAAAAGCAAAAGTTAAAGATATTATGTGGGCAAATGTTGGAATTTTTAGAAGTGAACAAACCCTAAAAACCGCACTTGAAGAAATCAACAAAATTTCTTTGAAATTTAATCGAACAGGTAAATGTTTCAATCAAAATGAATATGAACTTCGAGATATGTTGATTGTTGCGAAGTTGATTATTGAATCAGCTCTACGCAGAAAAGAATCTCGTGGTGCTCATTACAGAGTTGATTATTTAGAAAAAAATGAAACTTGTGAACACAGTACACTTACAAAAAAAGAAGGAGAATTGAGCTTTGTTAAGTAATTTTTATGTTGAAGATCATGTGAAACACGCATTGATGGAAGATATTGGATTTGGCGATGTTACGACTGAAAGTATTGTAGGTGAAGATAAGATTTTTGAAGCTTCTCTTGTTTCAAGATGCGAAGGTGTTATTTGCGGCTTGGAAGTTTTTAAAACTGTTTTTAAGATTCTTTCAGATAAAGTTAAGGTTGAATTATTATTTAAAGACGGTGATAAAATCAAAAAAGGTGATGTGCTTGCAACTTTGACTGGCCCAGGAAAATATTTGTTGTTGGGAGAAAGAGTTTCTCTAAATTATATTCAAAGAATGAGTGGAATTGCGACAGAAACACATAAATACCAAACTGCTATTGGTGATTTGCCTTGTAAAATAGTTGATACAAGAAAAACAACTCCAAATTTTAGAGCTTTTGAAAAATATTCTGTAAAAGTTGGCGGCGGAGCATTACATAGATTTAACTTGTCAGATTGTGCAATGATAAAAGATAATCATATTCAAGTTGCTGGTTCTGTTACGAATGCTGTTAAAATGGTTAAAGCAAATCTTTCTCACGCTCACAAGGTTGAATTAGAATGTGATACCTTAGATCAAGTGAAAGAAGCTCTTCCTTTGGGTGTAGATATTATTATGCTTGATAATATGGACTTGGAAACTATGAAAACAGCCGTTAAACTTATTGACCACAAGGCAATTGTTGAAGCAAGTGGAAATGTTCGTCTTGAAACAGTTAGAGCGATTGCAGAATGTGGAGTTGATATAATTTCATCTAGTGCAATTGTTGCAAAAGCTCCAACTTTAGATATTGCTCTTGATATGTAGGGTTGAAGTCTATAAGTTGGATTATATAAGTTGAGTAGGTCGGCGTTGCTACGCCGACCTACTTTGCTATTGTGTTCTGCTTTCTTCGAGGGTAGAGAGAAATTGTCTTTGAGCAGGATGCGAAAAGGTACAATTAGAGAGTGTTCTTATTTTTTTTATCAACCCCTCTCCCTTAATCCCTCCTCCCCTGGGGAGGGAAAAATAATTAACGTAACGAACTTATTTCCCTATTTCCTTAATTAACCCCTCTCCCAACCTCTCCCTAGGAGAGGAGTAAGCAACCTACTTATCAACTTTATTATATTCACTTGTTAATAATTATTTCAATGATACAATATAGTTAGGAATTTTAAAGTAAGGGCTGAGTTTTTCAAGTATGATGAGTCAATCAAAAAAATTATCTATTGCATTCTATTGGCATATGCACCAACCTGTTTATCAACTTACTCCTGATGGCGATTATTTGATGCCGTGGGTAAGACTTCATGCTGTTAAAGATTATCTTGATATGGCGTTGTGGGTTAATAAATTTAAAAATCTAAAATTGAATTTTAATTTTGTTCCAGTATTATTGGATTCAATTATTGAGTACGCAGAACACGATGCTCATGATATTCATTCTCGACTTACTATCACTCCTGAAGAAAATTTAAACCACGAAGATAAAATTTTTATTTTGAATAACTTTTTTGATGCAAATTATCAAACTATGATTTTGACTAACGAAGAATATCACCGTTTGTATCAAGTTGTTCAAGTTGAAGGCACTTCAGATACTGAAATTTTTACTAATCAAGAGTATGCAGACATTATGGCTCTGTTCAATCTGGCATGGATTGATCCGTCTTTCAAAACTTCTAACCCAGAATTGAAAAAATTAGTAAAAAAAGGTAAAAACTATACTCTTGAAGATAGGGTTAGAATTATTGAAATTCAAAGAGAAATTATTAAAAAAATAGTTCCAACTTTGAAAAAACTTGTTCAAAAAAATAAAATTGAAATCACAACAAGTCCTTATTATCACCCAATTTTGCCGATATTACTTGATTATAAAAATATCAAAAAAAATGCAATGCCAGGGGATGAGATTTTAGATTTAAAAACAGAACTTGATGCAAAAATGCAAACTCAAATGGCTCTTGATAGAGTTGAAGAAATTTTTGGTAAAAGACCTCGTGGAGTTTGGCCATCAGAACAATGTGTGAATGGTAAAACTCTTGAAATGCTTAGCTCTTTAGGTGTTGAATGGGCTATTTCTGATGAAGGAATTTTAGGAAGTTCTATTAATTTTGAATTTGAACATGATTTCAAAGGCTACTTAAACGAACCTTATCACCTTTTAAAAACTTATCAATACAAAACTAAAAATTCAGATATAAAAATGATTTTCCGAGATGCATCGGTTCATAATTTAATAAATTTTGAATATCCACATCACAACCCAATCGCTGTTGCAAACGATTTGTATGATAGAATTAAAGTTTTGCAAAGTAGAATTTTATCTTCTCCTGATCAAGATCACCTTTTGACAATTGCACTAGATGGTGAAAACTGCTGGGAAAATTATATGGAAGATGGTGCATCTTTCTTGAAAACCCTATATACATTGATATCAGAAGATAGTTCTCTTGAAACTGTGTTAATTAGTGATTATCTTGAACATAGTAAAGAACATAAATTATTGAGTAAAATTTCTGCTGGTTCTTGGTTTAATAAGAATTTTAAATTATGGATTGATGAACCTGTAAAAGATATTGCGTGGACATATTTGAAAAGAGTAAGACAAGATTTTTCGGATTTTGTAAAGCGTGAACCGTTAAATCCTAATATTGAAATGGCAAGAAAAGAATTGTTTATTTGTGAAGGTAGTGATTGGTTCTGGTGGTATGGAGAGCCGAATGATTCTGGTAGAGATAATATTTTTGACTTTATTTACAGAACGCATTTGAAAAATATTTATAGATATTTGGATTTGGATGCTCCATCTTATTTGGATGAACCTATAACAAATATTTCACCTTCTAAGCCATCAAGATATCCACAATCATTGATTACTCCTGTAATCAATGGTAAAGATATAACTTCAGAAGAAGATATTTGGAATAATGCTGGATGTATTGAAACTCCTGATGGTCCTGTTTTGAGAGAGTCTAAGTTGTTTGAAAAAATTAGATTTGGAAATGATAATGATAATTTCTATTTGAAATTCCACCTAAATAAATTTATAAAAGGAAATGTGGATTTAACACAAAGAACTTATCAAATGTATGTTTATTTGAGAAAGGCCGGTCGTAAGCAAGCTCTTGCTCCAGTTAGATTGGTGAATAAAACGCAAAACATTTCTCCAATTTCAATGGAAAAATTCCATAATGAAATTCAGATTGCGATAAGAAAAGATACATTGCAATTTTTGAGAGTAATCAAAGCAATTCCTGGAGATATGTGGGTTTTGCAAAGTGATAAAACGATTGAATTTGCATATGATGAAGTTTTGGACTTGAAAATACCATTTGATTTATTGGAGATAAAAAGCGGTGAAACACTGGAATTTGTATTTATCAATGCAAATTATGGTTTGAAAGATTTTTATATCCCAAATGAAATGGTTCTATCCGTAACTCGTCCAGCCCTTGTTCATTCAAGATAGATTATTATTAAAAACCTACTTAAAGTATATGGATTCTTTCGGGCTAAAGCCCTCAGAATAACGAATGCGTTTGAGTATATTCTAGCGAAATCAGTCATTGCGAGCGAATGCGAAGCAATCCAGCTGATTTTTAATGTTGGATTAGTAAATCCGACCTACAATTTTATTCGGTGGGCTGGTAAGCCCACCCTACATAACTAGTTAGAAAGTTTAACAAATTTGCCTAGTCAGAGATACTTCGCTACGCTCAGTATGACGAATGCGTTTAAGATTTAATAAGGGGTTCGGGGGCGTTGCCCCTGATGACTCGAGCCATTTGGTCATTCGTGTTTTTCTTTTTCGGTTCTACTTTTTCTTTTTTCATCGAAATAAAAAAGAAAAAGTGAACATGGGAAATTATCAACCCCTCTCCCTTACTCCCTCTTCCCTTGGAGAGGGAAACAACTTATCCACTTATGACTTATAGACTTTTATTGAAATAAAGTTCAATTTGCCCAGTCAAAAGAGCCAAAATTTCCTCAAGTCTTGAAGTGTCATGCTCTTTCCACCAGCCTATTAGAGCTTCAAATGCTGTTGCTTGACGGTATTCCGATTGAATATTTCTTCTCCCAACAGGAATTGGCAAATTTCTCGCCCTGCGAACAAGTTCCAGTTCTTCTTCTGTCAAATTAGGTTCTAAAAAATGTAATAATTCGCTCTGAGTATGAGTTTTGACTAAATCTGTTGTTATTTGATGCAGTTTTTTTGCATTATTTGTTTGGCGAATTGTTTTTTCTCGGATAAACAATTCCCAAACAGCATCGCCTAAATAGGCATAATTTCTTAAATTCATTTCTTCCATACGACGATTTTACTATAAATATCGGCAATATGATAATTTTATAATTTCGTGTAAAATTTGAACAAAAATTAGAGGTAAATTTATGAAAAAAATTTTAGTTATATTTTTGAGTTTACTATTTTCTTGTCAAATCGCTCCTGCACAAAATTTGAAATATGATTATAAAAATAACAGAGCGACAATATATAATGCTCTCAATTTAACCGACTCACAAATTCAGAAAAGAGAAGAAATTTTAAATGAAAATGCTAAAATTCTCGATGGGAAATACCAAAAATTAGAAAAAGAATCATATAAACTTTCAGCCTTAAAAAAAGGAAATGCGTGCTATTCAGAGATTATAGAACAGAAAAAAATTATCAAAAATATTCAAAAAGAAATTGAAAAAATTCAAAAGGCAGAAGGTAAAAAATTCAAAAAATGTTTGACATTTGAACAAAAATCTAAATACAAAATTATCGAAAAATTACAAAAACATGACACCAAAAAAGAGATAAGCCATGAAAAATTATACAAAGCTAATCCTCAAATGGAAGAATTTGCAAAACCACAAAATTCAACCTGCAAACGCTAAAAGACCTCTTATTAAAGAGGCCTTTTCCATAATATCCAGTTTATGTAACTTTTGCCTGACATAAGTCAGCAACTTTTTTTAGATAATATTAGAAAACCCGTAAAAATAAATTTTGCGGGTTTTTCATATTATATAGTTACAAATCTTTAATTCAAATTATTGATTTTCAAGTTTTTCTCTAACAAGTCTTTCAACTTCAGCCAAGATTTCTGGGTTTGCATCCAAAAATTCTTTTGCTTTTTCACGACCTTGACCAAGTTTTTCTTCATTATAGCTAAACCAAGCACCAGCTTTTTTAACAATATCAAGATTAACTGCAACATCAAGAATATTACCTGTTTTAGAGATACCTTTACCAAAAATAATATCAAATTCAGCAGTTCTGAAAGGAGGTGCAACTTTGTTTTTCAAAACACGAACTCTTACGTGGTTACCGATTTCACCGTCATCACCTTTCAAACCTTCTGTACGTCTAATTTCCATACGAACAGATGCGTAATATTTCAAAGCGTTACCACCAGTTGTTGTTTCTGGATTTCCATACATCACACCAATTTTCATTCTTAATTGGTTAATAAAAATAACTGTTGTATTAGTTTTTCCAATAATACCAGTCAATTTTCTCAATGCTTTTGACATCAAACGAGCTTGCAAGCCCATTTGTTGATCTTCCATTGAGCCTTCAATTTCAGCTTTTGGAACAAGTGCTGCAACTGAATCGACAACAACAATATCAACAGCACCGGAACGAACCAACTCTTCTGTAATATCAAGAGCCTGTTCTCCTGTATCCGGTTGTGAAATCAAAAGGTTATCAACATCTACACCCAAATTTCTTGCATATTCCGGATCCAAAGCATGTTCGGCATCAACGAATGCTGCAATTCCGCCTTTTTTCTGGCATTCTGCAACAATATGTTGAGCAAGTGTTGTTTTACCTGAAGACTCAGGACCATAAATTTCGATAATACGTCCACGAGGAATACCACCAATACCAAGTGCCACATCTAATGATAAAGCTCCTGTCGGGATAGCATCAACATTTACAGTTGCTTTATCGCCAAGTTTCATAATTGAACCTTTACCAAAGTCTTTTTCGATTTTTTCAATCGCTAATTTCAGTGCTTTGTTTCTTTCTTCACTGACATTTACTACTGGTGTTTCTTTAGCCATCTAACTTACTCCCAAACGTAAACTTCTTTTTTCTTGTAAAAACCTAAAGCTACCGGTTTGTAGCTATTTAATTCATTTTTCAATTGATATACTTCTTTGTTCAAGTCAACAATTTTTTGTTTTAGTGTTTCGTTATCAGTTTTGCAACGGATTAACTCAACAACTACATCATCCATGCCTTCAAGTTTTTCATCAATAACTTTTGCAATTCTATCGCTCAATCTTGATTCTAAATCTTGTAAAGCTGTTAATACATTTTTTACACCTGCAACATTTGAAGATGCACCAACTGCAGCCGGAACTTTTGAAGCAATTGGATTAGAAACAAATCCGTTAACTTGAGCTTGTACTTTTCTCAAATTTTTTACTTCATCATAAGAAAAATATGTATGACCTTTAGCATTTTTTCTAGGTCTGATTGCAGCTTTTTTGCACAATTCTACAATTTCTTTATTATCTGTTTTCAAAATTGTACGCACTTCTTGTGGTGTCAAAGTTCTCTCATTCAATCTGTCTTTTATCATTCTTTCTATCCCTTAAAAAAACATTCCCAACATTATTTTATTACATTCATAAAAAACAGGCAAATAATTTCATGGTTATCATGAAGAAATGTAAATAATAGAATGGAATTTCCTATATATAACGGGTTTACTTTTTGCGAAAAGTCGTTATATTTATAGTATGAAAAAGATTCTTACACTTGGACTTTTTATAGCACTTGCGATAACAGCCTCTCCACTAGCTGTAGCGGACGATGTTGATGCTCCTGCTACGGGAGATTTGTGGGACAATTGGAACACAAGACAAGATGAAAGAGAAGCAAAACCAGTATCAGATGAGGATTTTGACAAAGCCCTAAAACAAGTTGACCAAAAAGTTAACAAGTGGAAAAATTGGGCTGAAAAACGTAAAATCCCCAAAGGGGAAGAATTTAGCCAAAGTAACGAAACAGAAATTATAAACAACGAACAAGAAAAAGCAGACAACAGTCTTCCTGTTCTGACATTTCCGTTTGAACTCAAAATTGGAGAGGACTACATGCCAGTAGGACACTATCAAATTAAAGGTGAAAAAGTCGATGGTCAAACCGTATTCAAATTTTATCAAGGCAATATTGAAATGGCACAAATCCCGGCAACAGAAACCAATGACGATTTCAACTCTGAAACAATAACCTTCTCCAAATGGGAGGCTCAAGGTGATAACGAAATAAAAATCATGTACGGTTCAATGGATTTGAATGCCTATACATTTGTTCCAATTAGAGAAGGGTTTTAAGTAAAGTCTATAAGTTGGTTTTAGGGGGAAAAGGAAAAAGGAAATAAGGGGAATAGGTTCGTTACGCAATTAACATGTCATTTTGAGGGATTTGCAATTGGGATAATAAAATAAATTACAAACTTACCCGAAGAATCTCTAGCCGAACGCACCAGATAGAAATGCTGAACTAAATTAAGCATAACGGAACAAAAAATACAGCTCTCTATAAGTTAGAGAGCTGTGTATCAAACTTAGTCACGGAACATATTACGAGCGACTTCTCGCCAACTTGAACCTTTCTCTTCTACTTTCTTTTGAAAATCTATCTGCAACATTTTGAGCTGCCGATTTTACATTTTTAGTAGCTTCACTCATTTTTGACATTCTTACCAATCTATGTCCTAAGCCATTGAAATTAGGTGTATAACTACGAACTGATTGTACTTGCATTCTATTCTCCTTTCGTTTTCGTCTATAAAACGCATAAAAATATTTTTTGATAATAAAAGGATTTTATTTTTATTGAAAATTTACAAATACGTTATACTAAAACCGTTTCAGCATGACATATTTGAATAGGGGTTCTGGGGCAAAGCCCCTGATGACTCGAGCCATTTGGTCATTCGTGTTTTTCTTTTTCGGTTCTACTTTTTCTTTTTTCATCGAAATAAAAAAGAAAAAGTGAACAGGATAATTGTCAAACCCTCTCCCTTAATCCCTCCACCCTTGGGGAGGGAAACAAATAAATGCCTATAGACTTTATTAAATATTCATCGCACGAAGAATATCTGTCATATCAGCAGATGTTTTCTTAACTTCGTCATTTGCATATTTAATTGCATTATCAGGGTCTTTCAAGCCATTTCCTGTCAAGATACATACAATCTTAGAACCGGATTTAACAGTATCTTTAACCTTGATAAGTCCGGCAACAGAAGCAGCGGAAGCAGGTTCTGCTAAAACACCTTCACATGAAGCAATAAGCTTATATGCCTTCAAAATTTCTTCATCAGTAACGTAATTAATCATACCGTTACTTTCATCTCTCGCAGCTTCAGCAA
>CAKUTL010000011.1 GCA_934692295.1 uncultured Candidatus Melainabacteria bacterium | reverse complement strand
GTGAGGTATTTAATGAAAAGTTCGACAATAAGAAGATCAACTCTATCAAGAGAAACAATGGAAGTTATTGAAAATTTGTCAAAAGAAAATGATGGAATTCCTAGTGAATACGTAAGACCGGAGGAAGAAGAAAAAACTCCGACAGATTCAATCGAAAACAAAGCGCAAGAAATTGATTTGTTATGGCAAACTTTCAAATCAACTCAATTCAATACAAATTCTCCAATGGCATATATTTCAATGGGTTTTGTATCCGGAGTTGTAGTTACATTAGTGGTTCTTGCTTGTCTTGGAACTTTTGTAGCAAAGTCAAACATTACTGCAGAAAATATAAATTTACCTAAAAAACCAATGTTCAACCTTGAAAAATTGAACATTTTTGCAAAAAAAGCAACCGAACCAACTTTAGAAGAACAAACAGATGTTGCAGAAAACACTGCCTCTAACAAAGTTTCAGTTCCAACAGAAGAAGAAACTCAAGCTCCGATTGCACAAAACGAAACAAATACAAAAGATTCAAATAAAACACAAGAAGTAAACCTTCAAAATGTAAAAAAATACGTTGTTAAAAATGGCGACACAGGCGAAGGTATCATCAAACACTATTTTGGGGCATACACTCCTGAAAGAGCTGAAAAAGTGATGAAGGCAAACAATTTAACTTCTCTTGACCGTATCAACATTGGTCAAGAATTAATCATCCCTGTTGAAGAATAAATTATTAAAATTTTGAGAGCTAGAGATTTATGAAATTGTTAAAAAATATATGTACAACTGCGATTGTTATGGCACTTTGTGCAACAGTTCCGGCGTTTGGACAAGAATGGAAAAACGATTTAAGAACTCAATTTATAAATAACAAAGCCGTCATAATGGAGATAAATTTGCGTTCTTTTAACGCCGATGATGTTGATGGAGATGGATTTATTCAAGAAGACATTGGAGAAGTCAGAGGGAATTTTCTCAATGCGATTGATAGATTAGACGAATTAAAACATCTTGGCATAAATACCTTACACATTTTACCAATAACACCAACAGGAAAACTTAAAGCACTTGGAACAGCAGGTAGTTTGTATTCAGCCGCAGGATTTGATTCATTAAATCCAGACTTAAAAGATAAAACATCAAAACTTACAATTGAAGAACAGGCAAAAAAATTCATTGAAGAAGCACACAAAAGAAATATCAGAGTAATTGTTGATGTTCCGGCTTGTGCATCTTATGATTTGTACTTGCAAAAACCTGATTTATTCGTAAGTGGAGCCTCAGGAGAACCAATTGTTCCCGCTGATTGGACAGACGTAAGACTTCTTTCTACAGGAACAGAGGATAAAATTGATTCAAATGTATATAACCTATACAAAGATTTTGTTAAATACATGATGAATTTAGGAGTAGATGGAATTAGAGCAGATGTTGCTCATTGCAAAACAGCAGCCTTTTGGAAAGGATTAATTGACTATTCAAGACAAAGAGATCCTGAATTTTTATGGTTAGCAGAATCTTCTGAAAGTTGGCACGATGCGATTTCACCACAAGCGGTTTTCACACCATATAACAAACTTTTAGAAGCGGGTTTTGATGGTTATTATGGTTCATTTTTCAATATCAAAGATTGGAAAAACGCAAAAGATTTATACAAAGATGTTTCTCTTACTTTAAATGAAACAAAAAAATTTAAAGAGAAAAAATCTGCAATCGGAGCCTTTACAACTCATGACGAAGTAAGTCCAATTTTATTAAAAGGGCCTCAAATGAGTGATATGATAATATGGCTCAATGCGACACTACCTATCGATTCTTATTTTGTAGATGGATTCCAAACAGGAGATGATTACAATTACAAAATGGGTAATAAATTAGCACCATCAACAAGCACAGATGATGATACATATTTTACACACAGAGGAAAGATTGATATTTTCAATTATTCAAGAAAACCAGGTGGAAACAATGAAGCCATTCGCAATGATTTTTTACTTGGGAATAACGTAAAATCAACTCTTGTTCCGGTATTGAATGAGGGAAATTTCACACCATTAAAAACTAAAAACTCAAAAGTTTTTGCATATACCTTTGGAAACTCGGTAAAAAGAGTTATCACGATTGGGAATTTAGACTACGCAAATCCACAAAAAGCAACGGTAAAAATTCCAAAATATAACCCAAGATTTAATGTTTTACCAATAAAAATTTCAACAATGCCGGATATTAAAAAGGGTAAAATCTCATTAACCTTAAAAGCCGGAGAGATTGTCGTTCTCGTAGTGCATGAATTGCTATAATAAAACTACTTTGTAATTTCTATCAAATCGCTAATCTTACAATCTAAAAATAAACAAATTTTTTCCACGGTATCAAGGGTAATATTTGTTCGTTTTCCTCTGATTATTTCAGATATTTTAGCTTGACTAATTCCTGTGGCCTTGTGCAGCTCAACGCCCGACACATTTCTCTGCCAAAGCAGATCTCTTAATTTTATAGTAATCATAATAAAATTATATAAAATACCATTACAGAGTTGATTATTATTACCTTTTTAGATAATATTTTATTTAGTAAGATAAATTGACTTAATATTTATTATCATAGGAGAAAACAGTGAAAAGAAAAAATAACAAGGCTTTTACCCTTGCAGAAGTACTAATTACCATTGGCATTATTGGAGTAGTCGCAGCAATGACTATACCAAATTTAATTACTAAATATCAGAAAAAACAAACTGTTGCAAAACTCCAAAAAAGTATATCTGTTTTAAATCAAGCCTACAAGTTATCCCTTGCAGAAGAAGGCGACCCTGATATTGATGATATTTTGAATCTTCCAATTGAAAAATATTTTAGTATATATTGGGCTCCATACTTAAAACAAGGAACCTACTGCAAAACATATAAAGACTGTGGTTATTCCATTGCTTTTTTCAAAAAATTAGATGGAAGCTATGACCCATTTCAAATGACAAGAGATGCGAATTATACTTTTAAAACAAATGATGGAATGATATATTCCATTCAAATACGAGGTTATGCAGGAAACACTTATACGAATGGTAAGGTTAGCACTTCTGGAATTGTTTCCGTAGTAATAGATATAAATGGTTCTAAAGGTCCTAATACTTGGGGGAAAGATGTATTTGAAGTTACAGGATCATACCTTGAAGGAAGAGATTTACAACCACTGGGATATGGAAAAACAACTCAAGAAATTGACCAAAATTGCCGTAAAGGTGCTTGGGGGCGTTATTGTGCAGAAAAAATCAGGAGAGCAGGTTGGGTTATAGATAAAAGTTACCCATGGAAATAAATAAAAACTAACAAAAGTCGAAGGCTAAAATAACCTTCGACTTTTAAATACTTGATTTTATTTACCCTAAGCTCGTTCGCTACGAACTCTATTCATTATTTGTTCAAATTCTTTATCATCAATAGTTTCTTTGTCTAACAATTCTCTTGAAATTGCTTCTAGCATATCTCTATTTTCAGATAACAAACGTTTTGCAAGTTCATAACGTTCATCAACAATTCGTTTAATTTCTTCATCAATTTCAAAAGCAACTTGTTCAGAATAATCTCTTTGGTGTCCGAAATCTCGACCCATAAATACGTTTTCCTGATTTTTACCATAAGCCATAGGTCCAAGTTTTTCTGACATTCCCCAAGCTGTAACCATTTTTCTAGCCATATCAGTAACATTGATTAAATCTTGAGAAGCCCCGGTACTTACGTTATCTTTGCCATAAACAATCTCTTCTGCGGCACGACCACCTAGAGATACCGCAATTTTTGCTAACAATTTAGCCTTGCTTACGTGAACACTTTCATCTTTTGGTCTTGTCCAAGTAACACCAAGAGCCATACCACGAGGAATAATAGAAACCTTGTGTAATTCATTAGCCTCAGGCAACAATTTGTCTATCAATGCATGACCAACTTCATGGTAAGATGTCAATTCTTTATCTTTATCTGTAAGAACTTTGCTGCGTTTTTCAACACCTGCAATAACTCTATCTATTGAAGAATCAACATCATCCATCGAAATTTTATCTTCACCCTTACGAGCAGCAAGTAATGCTGATTCATTTAACAAGTTTTGTAAATCTGCACCAGTAAAACCTGGAGTTCTTTTTGCAAGAACTTTCAAATCCACATCTTTATCTAATTTTTTATTTTTAGCATGAACTTCTAAAATTTGTTCTCTACCTTTTACATCTGGAGCATTGATATAAATTTGTCTATCAAATCTTCCTGGTCTTAAAAGAGCATTATCCAAAATATCAGGTCTGTTTGTTGCAGCAATTACAATAATATTTGTATTAACATCGAAACCGTCCATTTCTACTAGCAATTGGTTAAGAGTTTGCTCTCTTTCATCATGACCACCGCCAAGACCGGCACCTCTTTGACGACCAACGGCATCAATTTCATCGATAAAGATTATACAAGGTTGATGTTTTTTAGCCTGTTCAAACAAATCTCTAACACGACTTGCACCAACACCGACAAACATTTCAACGAAATCTGAACCTGAAATTGAGAAGAAAGGAACACTAGCTTCACCTGCAACCGCTTTTGCCATCAAAGTTTTACCTGTTCCCGGAGGGCCAACAAGTAGAACACCTTTTGGAATTTTAGCTCCCAACTTCATATATTTTTCGCCGTTTTTCAAAAAGTCAACGATTTCTTCAAGTTCTTTTTTCTCTTCATCAATACCTGCAACATCCTTGAATGTTGTTTTAACTTTTGAATCCAAAAGCATCTTAGCCTTACTTTTACCAAAAGACATTGCTTGAGAACCTCCAGCTTGAATAGCTTTAATCATCAAACCAAGAGAAATAATCGCAAACAATACAATTATAAATGTTCCGATATTTCCGGCAAGTTGATTAGTTTCCGGAGCCTTTTTAACTGTTACATCTGCATTTGATGTATTTAATTTATCCATCAATTCTTGGTCATTTGCAGGAATTTGAACTTTATATTGGAACAATGGAGCTTGAGAATTTTTAGTTTCTTGAGTTAAAAATGGAGATGTTAAATTTTTACCATCCGATTTTTTCTCTTCTTTAGCTGCCGGTTGTTCTTTCGGAACTGCGATAATCATATCGTCATATTTTTCAATTTTGGTAAATTCTTTATTATCTAATTTTTGAAGAAAATTAGTATATGAGATTTCAGAAGTACTTGTTGTAGGTCCACTCATAAAAATAGTAGAAATGAAAACCATCACAACAATAGCTAAAATCACATACATACCCATTGATTGACTTTTGTTCATATATAATAACCTTTCAAAAAAATAATAATTAATAAACTCTCGTGCCTTGATTATAACTTAAAAAGGGGGAAAAGTAAATAAAAATCACACCACAAGAACAGTTATATTTTATATCAATGTAAAGTTTATATAAAGATACCCCAAGCTATGGTATAATAAAGACATGAATTATTTATTTGGTAGATAGAAAAGGAGAATAAACATGATTCCTATTTTTGATTCAAAACGTCAATATGCACAAATTGGCGAAGAAGCAGAAAAAGCAGTATGCGAAGTTATGAGATCCGGATGCTACATCCTTGGACCAAACGTTAAAGCATTAGAAAAAGAATTAGCAGAATACATCGGATGCAATTTCACAGTTGCATTGAACTCTGGTACAGATGCTCTTCACATTGCATTGAGAGCTTTAGACATCGGAGCAGGAGATGAAGTTATCACTACAGCATTCACATTCGTAGCTACAGCTGAAGCTATCGGCATGGTTGGTGCTAAACCAGTTTTCGTTGATATTGACCCTGATACATTCAATATTGACCCTAAAAAAATTGAAGAAGCTATTACCCCAAAAACAAAAGCAATTATTCCGGTTCACTTATACGGACAACCTTGCGATATGGAATCAATTATGGCAATTGCTAAAAAACACAATTTGAGAGTTGTTGAAGATTGCTGCCAAGCTATCGGTTCATCTTTCAAAGGTCAAAAAGTTGGTACATTCGGCGACATCGGATGTTACAGCTTCTACCCAACTAAAAACTTAGGAACAATGGGTGATGGCGGACTTTGCACAGTTAATGACGAAAAACTTAAAGATAGATTAATCGCTCTTAGAAACCACGGTTCAATGGTACGTTACCACAACGATGAACTTGGGGTTAACAGCAGACTTGATGAAATTCAAGCAGCTATTTTAAGAGTAAAAGCTAAACACATCGACGAATGGAATACAAAAAGAAGAGAACACGCTGCATATTATAACAAATTATTTGCAGGATGTTCTGATGTTCAAACTCCAAAAGAATTGGATAATACATATTGCGTTTATCACCAATACACAGTTAAAATTCCTAACAGAGATGAAGTTCATAAAATGCTTCAAGAAAAAGGTATCGGTGCTATGTTATATTACCCAATTCCTCTTCACTTCCAAAAAGTTAACGCTTGGTTAGGAATGGGCAAAGGTTCTCTTCCTATCACTGAAAAGAATACAGAAGTTGTAATTTCACTTCCAATGTTCCCAGAACTAACTCACGAAGAACAAGACAAAGTTGCTAAAACTTTGATGGAATGTATTGAAAAATCAAAATCAGCTGCTTGCTGCTAATTGATTAAATACAGAAGGATATAAAGAAACACCGTTCAAAATATGAACGGTGTTTTTTGTCGAGAACATTATCCTATTAAATTTAAGTTATGATTTTCTTCTGTAAAATTTTGTACTAAGCCATTTTTTATAAAAGTATCGTTTTGATTGAAAGCTGAAATATTGTCTGTTTGTTTACCTTGGAAAATTACTTGAAGTAAATTATACAACGGATTTTGAGGTAAAGAAGTCGCAGCACCAGATTCCGGATTAGGAAGGTTATTTATCCCTTGATCCATAAACTGAGTTCGCATATCTGCTCCGAACTTGTTGCCTAATTGTACTCCGTTGATTGATGAAGACATCGACCTTTACTCCTTTTATCCAATTACCTGCATTGTAAAACATCCGTCTGCAGGGTTGCCTAATTCGTTATATGCTTGAAGTTTTCCAACTCCACCAGGATAAACAAAATATTTTTTGCCATTTGCTTCAAATGATTGACTTGGATCCGTCATTGATTGTTGGAACGCACCATTTACATTATCATCTAAGCCAGTTGCATACCAAAATGCTTGCAAAATATTATTCTTAATTACTCCGAATGTAGAACTTATAACATTACGAGTTTCTTCATCCGTTGGTTTAATATTAAAATTCGTTCTAACATAACTATCAGTTGATGCTGTAACTCTATTATATTCACCAGTATTTCTATCAACCATCGTAAAATCCTTTATAAATCTCTTCTCTTATATATATAAAGTATTTACAAAGTAAATAATTGTCTTTTTTAGCGAAATCAACTTTACATTAGTTTACAATTTATCATCTTTTCCACGTTTTGTCAGAAATTTTCCAGCCATTACTTTTCAAATAAGCTAAACACCAATACCCATTACCATTGGTACAATTATTTTCGATTTCTTCTTTAGTTTTATCAATACCAGCAGGCAATAATCCCCTGTCAGGCTCATACACAAGAATATAAATATCTTTCCCAATCACATTAGGCTTCTTATCTCCATTAACATCAAAGTAAAAAGCCATAGTAGCTTGATCAGTATTTATACCAAACAAGCCTCTGGAATTTCCAACACCAGAACCATCTAAATCAAAGTACGCACCTTTTGCGGTTCTAAAAGTCATGGTTCCCCAGCCAATAGTACTATCATTAATTCCAACCGCCGTTTCAAAAGCTGGAGAACCATGATTTAGAGTTTTTACAACTCCACGTTTATGCCAACAACCAGCAGTTTGATAACATGCTTGCTCAATTTTCATATATGGAGCTAAAAAGTTATTAAACCATTCTTTCATACCCTGAGTACTGTTTGCTATTACAGGTAAAGCTTCTGCATCATCAGCTGAAGCCATACGCATAGCC
Organism: uncultured Candidatus Melainabacteria bacterium; assembly: GCA_934692295.1. Taxonomy (GTDB): domain Bacteria; phylum Cyanobacteriota; class Vampirovibrionia; order Gastranaerophilales; family Gastranaerophilaceae; genus Zag111. Next base: position 32,505 of record CAKUTL010000011.1, on the reverse strand, counting down.
TGAGCAACACTTGAATAATTTTCTTTTACTAACGCTTCAATCTGAGCCTTTTGAACTTTTGAAATTAATGAAGGAATTGTAATCGCAGCAACAACACCTATAATCCCTAAAGTAATTAAAACTTCTGCTAATGTAAAACCCTTTAGACTTCTACATATTCTTATCATTAACCCTCCAACTTACTATTTTAGATTTATTTTTAATAGTTTACTATGAATAATAATATCTTATTAGTTAGATTAGAGAATGTCAAGATTATACAATTAAGGGATGAAAGACGAACTTTTATTTAAAATTGGACAAAGTGTAAGATACATCCGAATGAAAAAAGGTATTTCACAAGAAGAACTTGCATTCAGAGCAAATTTGAACATGAATTCTATAAGTACGCTCGAAAGAGGGCTAAATAATGTTAAAATTAAAACTCTATACGCTATTGCTGAAGCTCTGGAAGTCAAAATCGAAGATATTTTAAACTGCAAGTTTTAACCTTTTACGGCTCCCCAAGCTCGAACATCCCCACGTTCATATTTGATTAAATAATATCCTCCCAAATCATGAATATATTCAATTCCTGCTTCTTGGTAAATATCATCTTCCTTAGAAATAGGTGGCATACCTTTCTTTTCACGTTTTTTATTTGTTTTTGCAATTTCTTTTTCTTGCTTTTTCTGCTGTTTTAAAGCCTTATTATCTCGCACTTGGGAATACTGCGACATATCAACTTCAACCTTAAAAACAGGAATTAAAGCAATCGGATTTTTTGATTGCATCAAAATTAAAAAATCTCTTTCATCAGATAATGCCAATTCATAATGCCCAGGAGGAATCATATTCCCCTCCCCGTCAGTCAAAGTATCCACTAGAGATAATGTTGGATAAGTAGATTCTCTGAGCGAATAACGATAAAAAGATTGAGAACCCAAAATCAAACCCGCAGTAATTTGAGGTTCAGTAGGATAAACTCTCGTTTCAGAGTGCATCATAATATTTTCAACATACATGCCCTCTAAAACCAATGCTAAATCCTTTCTAACATTTTCGAAATACTTGCTTTAATTTCAGCAAAACTTTTTCCTAAGGCTCTATCAGAACCCATAAACACTAAAGACATATACTTTTGAGAATTACCTAATTGTCCTTCTTTTAACAAAAGACGATAACTTTCTCTCATCAAACGCTTTAGGCGGTTACGCTTAACCGCACGCTTGTGAACTTTTTTACTTACAACAAAACCAACTTTTGTTGGGGTATCACCTTTTTTTAAAATACCCGCAAACAAAGTTACTCCACCCATACGGGAGGAGTTTTTAACTTTATATGTCGCTTTAAAAGCGGATCTTTTTTTTAAACGATATTGCTTTGGTAACATTTATAGCTTTTCTCAAACTTATTAAATACTAGAGATTAGCAAATGCACAATTAAGCACGTTTTTTAGCTGTGATAGACAATTTATGACGGCCTCTAGCTCTACGTCTGTTGATAACTTCTCTACCACCAGGTGTTGACATTCTAGCTCTGAATCCGCTTACGTTTTGTCTTTTTCTTTTTGTTCCTTCTAGTGTACGTCTCATTTTTTTATTTCCTTTTACTATTTATTTGTCGTATAATTCAAATGTTACAGGAAACAAAGCAAATAGTCAACAAATAAGAAGGGAATGGTTAAATATTATGAAGAGAAATATCGGATTTATTGGCTGTGGAAAAATGGCAAGCGCTATCATTAGCGGAATTTTAGCATCTGAAAAAGGTCAAAATTACAGCATTAAAGGTTCAGAAGTAACCGAAGAAATAGCAAAACAAGCATCTGAAAGACTTGGAATTGAGGTATTACACGACAACAAAATTCTTGCTGCGACTTCTGACATCGTTTTTATTGCAACAAAGCCAAACTGTGTAGTAGATGTTCTAAATGAAATCAAACCAGAATTAAAACCAGAAACTCTTTTAGTATCAATTGCAGCTGGTGTTTCAACTCAAAAGATTGAAAACGTTCTAAATAATACCAGAGTAATAAGAATCATGCCAAACACTCCAGCACTTGTAAAATTAGGAATGTTTGGAGTTTGCAAAGGCTCTAAAGCTACTGACTCTGATTTAGAATTAATTGAAGGACTTTTAACTTCTCTTGGAAAATGTATTACAGTTGAAGAATCACAAATGGACATTGTTACTGCAATTTCTGGTTCTGGTCCTGCATTTTTCTACCAAGTTATTGAAGACATGGCAAGAGCAGGAGAAAAATTAGGTCTTGATTACGAAAAATCATTAACCCTAGCAACTCAAACAGCTCTAGGCTCAGCTCAAATGATTTTTAATAGAGGAGAAACATCTGTTCAAACTCTGATTGATAACGTAGCAACAAAAGGTGGTTGTACATTCGTGGGAATTTGTGAAATGAAAGAAGGGCATTCTGACAAATTATTCTACGATGTAATCGACAAAACAACACAAAAAGCTAACGCTTTAGGAAAATAAATTTAAACAAAGGAATCAAGAGCATAGGACACAATCTATGCTCTTTTTAACTCTATAACCCCCAATAACTTTTAGGTTTGAAAAGGATATTCCAGTATGGAGAAGTATTATCTTTAGGGTTTATATTTTTTCGAGCGAAGTCATAACAACTAGTTGTGTTAGCAGAATTTTTTGTATTAGGATTACAAAAATCTGGATAGGCATTATATACAGAAAAATATCTAAAAATATCATGTCCAACTCGATTTGGACCTTTATAAGGACCATTTGTATCAAATATAAAACAAACTCCCGCAGGATGATTTGTTCCGTAACTGCAAGCAAATAAATCTGAAACTAAAACTCCATTTTGAAGAATATAAACATTTCGACTGCCAGACATAGTATAATAATAATCATAAGTCGGAGTTCCAGTTAAGGTATAATATCTTATATTTTTTCTTTTTGCCTCGTCTATATGGAAATTTTGGAAAGAAGAGAATTGTTTTAACCAAACCAAATTTAAGGAAGAAATGTCAGACTTTAAATCTTCATAGGAAGATGAACTATAACGTCCAGGAATATTAAAATCATTAATATCACTATAACCCAATTCTTGAACACTTGATTTTAGGGCTTGTTGGAACATCGCATCAGCTTTTTTAAATTGATTTTCAAGTACCTTAACTTGAACTCTTGTAGAGAGGATTGGAATAGTAATCGCAGCAACTACTCCAATTATGCCAAGTGTTATTAGAACTTCCGCAAGTGTGAACGCACATTTTTTAATTATGTCATGAACAGCAAGCATCGCAAAAGGTAGAACCCTCTCCCCTAACCCCTCTTCCCTTGGAGAGGGGAACTCTCCTATGCGTTCGGATAGAGATCCTTTGCTTGCAATGGCAGGAATATTTCGAACTTGTTCAGTTAAACACCTCACTTTATCCCTCTCCTCAAGGAGAGGGTATTTTGCTGTGCATCCAGCTTGACAACCTGAAACAAGTTCAGAATAACATTGACTTAACTTTATTTCTCCACAATGGAACAAGCGGTTGCCATCCGCTAAAACATCAGCTACAACGCTCTTTAAGAGGTTACCCCCCCCCGATTTTTCAATCTATGATTAAGTTTTAGCATATTTCACTCCTTACATTATATTTTTAGAATATCATTTTTACCTGTTTATTGCAACAAAAAAATTCGAGCATTTTACTATTAAACGCTCGAATTTTTTGTACAGTAGTAGAAGGAGGAAAATTATTTTAAAATTTAAAAGTGCATATCAAAACTTGGATGCCTGCCATTTATCTTTTCATCTTCAAGCCTCATTGCAGAACCAATCGTGAAATTTTGGGCATTAGTCTTATTAATTTCATAGGCAACATCACCATTAAAAACACCCTCATTTTCTTCTAAAAAATTAAATAACGGGTCAGCTGGAGCTTTGACAATACCCTCTAAAGTTTCGCCAGCTTGTTGTATTGTCCTTTCTGGAACTTTTACATTCATCCCAAAAGGTTTAAACGGTCTATTAAACATGAAATTTGAATCAGCCATAACTTCTTGCCCTTTTTATCTTTTGATATTATTCTTATCGGCATTTCTTATGAAAAAATTTAATATTTTCTTTCTTATATTACGGATTGTTAACATAAAATTTCACAATCTTATTACGCATTTGTGCTAATATCTTGAATATGAAAGAATTAAAAGATTTTGAAAAAGACTTGAATAAATGTTCAAAATGCGGGTTATGCGAAATTGCTTGCCCTCTTTTTAAACTTGAACCTAACGATTGCGTAGCAAGCAAAGGCAAATTCATAATGCTTCACGGAGTAGCAAAAGGAGAGTTAAAATTATCACCCAAAATCAATTCTTATATCGACATGTGCCTAAAATGCGGGAAATGTGATGATTTTTGCCCCAGTGGAATTGATGTTTGCACAATTTTAAATACCGCAAAGTATGAATATTCAAAAAACACCTTTAGCGGAAAACTAATTCATTTATTACTATCTAGACCTATATTTAGAACATTTGTAAAACTTTGCGAAACCATTTCAAAACCTTATAGACCTAAATTCATAAATAAAGAAAAAACTACAACTGTTGCATATTTCAAAGGATGTGTTAACCAAATATTCCCCAATACGGACAAATATTTGGCTAAAATTTTCAAAAACTCTGATGTCGAAATTATCACACCAGATTTCGATTGTTGCGGACTGCCTTTTTTATCAGAAGGTGCAATGGAAAGATTTATTGAAAGTGCAAAATACAATATTTCCAAACTAAATTTTAATTATGACTATCTTCTAGCCGACTGTGCAAGTTGCCAAAGTACAATTTCTGAATACTCAAAATACATCGAAAACATTGATTTTGATGGAAAGATTCACAACTGGGGAGATTTAATCGCACTAAAAAATTTAAAATTCAAATTCAAAAATCCAATAAAAATAACCTTCCACAAACCTTGCCATTTAAAAAATGACAAATTTTTCAAACGAATAATCGACAATTGCGAAAATGTTGAATATATCCAAATGGAAGATTACGATGGATGTTGTGGTTTTGCAGGAAGTTTTGGAATAAAAAATAGAAATTTTTCTAAACAATTATCACAAATTAAAGCAAAAAATATTGCAAAAACAAATGCGGATTATGTCATCACAACTTGCCCTGTTTGTATTTTAGGTTTAAAACAAGGACTATTTTTAGAAAAAAACAACACTAAAGTTGTCAGCTTGCTTGAATTTTTATCAATGGCAGAAGTTAACCAATAGCTAATTCCAAGGATAATCTTTGCTAATCTTCCAACCGTCTTTCATAATAACAGCCGCACAAGCATCACCAGCAAACAAATCCGGTCCTGTTTTTTTATTACAAATTCTATGAAGCCCACTATTAAGATTTAACAATTGTTCTCTTTTATATAAAGCTAAAGGATAATAGCAAGAACCAAATGAGCCAGGATATAATCCAGACTTCACATTTGCAACCATATTATTTAAAACGCCTTCGCAACCAGGGTGCTTACCTATTGTTCCAGCATTAAATAAAAAGAAATTAAAAATATCTCTTCCAGATCTATTAGGTTTTCCTGCACCATTTATATCAATATAAAATGTAATACCTCCAGCAGAAGACAAAACGCCAACATACGTACCATTTGCTAAGACAAGCATATAGCGAACTATTAATGGTGTTTTTCTATCAATGGCAACTGGAACTTCATTTTGATAACATTGTTCAACACTTTCACAAGTTTGAATAACTTTCATATAAGGAACAAAATATTGATTCAAAAAATCTTTTGGAGATAATTGAGTATCATACAAAGCAACATCTTCACCAGTTTCACTTTCGTACAATTTTGTTGCTTGAATCATTTGAGCATAAACTTCTTTTAATCGTTCAGCCGTAACTTTCTTTTGGTATGCAGTTACTAAAGTCGGAATAGTCAATGCGGCAACTACACCTATGATACCTAAAGTTATTAACACTTCGGCAAGGGTAAAAGCTAATGATTGCTTGAAAAGTTGGTTACCCCCCCCCCGTTACATTTCTTAATATTCTGTTCATTTTATGCTCCTTCATCTATTTATTATTTGTTTTCATTATAAAAGATTGCCACATTCTTTGCAAGATTTTTAAGTTTTTTATTGGGGCAACCTACATTAACTATGTCATCCTAAACGAAACAAAGAATCTCTTACTAAACGCAGGGACTATAACTGAATTGTCATCCTGAGCAGAGCGAAGGATCTCTGACCGGACAAGGTTAGCTCCACCCCTCTCCCTGACTCCCTCTCCCACAAGGGGCGAGGGAAAATTACTCTATCATTGCGAGCAAATGCGAAGCAATCCTGTTATTTTTTCTATCAGGTTGGGGTAGAAACCCCAACCTACATTAAAAATTTAAAGTATGAGATTAAAAAAAAAAATAAATTAAAAGCTGGATTCTTTCGGGCTAAAGCCCTCAGAATGACGTAATCGTAAAGAACTTAGTGCCTCAGTGCCTTAGAACCTTTTGTAACGAACTTATTTCCTTCTTCCTTGTCCCATTTCAACTATTCATACCTCAAAGCATCTATTGGATTAAGCAAAGATGCCTTGTATGCCGGATAATAACCAAATCCAACACCAATTGCGGCAGAAAATCCAAGCGACAACAAAATAGATTGCAGGGTAATTGCTATATTCATGCCCGCAAATTTATGCATCAGAAAAGCCCCAAAAATTCCAATAGCGACTCCTGTCAATCCTCCAGCCATAGATAAAATAAATGATTCAATCAAAAATTGAATTCTAATATCAGATGCTTTTGCACCAATTGCCATACGGATACCAATTTCTTTTGTTCTTTCTGTCACTGACACAAGCATTATATTCATAATCCCAATACCACCAACAATCAATGAAACACCTGCAATTGCACCCAATAAAAGCGACATTGTTTTAGTTGTTGATTTAATTGTTTCTTGCATTTCCGCCAAGTTTCTAATTTCAAAATCGTTATCTTGATTTTTACCAATATGGTGGCGATGTTGAAGAATTTCTGTTATATCTTCTTGAGCTAAACTCAAAACTTCATCATTTTGTGCTTTAACAGCAATCATACTAACAGTTCCAGGGAAATCTGTACCAAAAACTTTTCTCTGTGCCGTTGTAATAGGAATAAACACCAAATCATCTTGATCTTGCCCCATTCCACTTGAACCTTTTGTTTTCAAAAGCCCAACAACTTTGAATGGAACATTCCCAATTCTAATTGTTTTTCCTATCGGGTCAACATCTCCAAATAATTCAGTTGAAACAGTTTGACCAATAATTGCAACTTTTGTACTATTCTTATTATCTTCTGGCAAAAAACCTCTACCAGATTCAATTTCGTAATTTCTTATAAGAAAATACGGTTGAGTTGTACCACCCACAGTTGTTGACCAGTTTTGGTTACCGTAAGTCAATTGTTTTGATTCCGCAGAATAAGGAGCAAGAGCCAAAACACCACGAGCTTTAGACTCAATAACTTCCGCATCCTTCATTGTCAAAGTTGGGCGAGTACCCATTCCCATTCGTACTCCACCTGATTTTGCAGAAGCAGAACGTACCATCAAAAGGTTACTACCCATAGATTCCATATCTTTTGCAATCTTCTTACTCGCTCCAGAACCAACAGCAAGCATAATTATCACAGCACTAACCCCAATAATTATACCTAAACTAGTAAGAATTGAACGCATTTTATTTATTTTTAATGACACTGTCGCCATTTTTAATATTGATTTGAAATCTAGCATAATGACCTTTCTTTTCAAATAAGAGGGATTAACATAGTTTCTCTAAAATCTTATGTTTCTCTTGTTCTATGAGATAACCAAACATCTTTTGGTTCATCAAGCACAATATTTCCATCTTTGAACTTTACGACACGCTTTGTATATTCCGCAATGTCAGGTTCATGAGTAACAAGAACAATCGTTTTACCCATTTCCTCATTTAACCTAACAAAAAATTCCATAACCTCAATACTTGTTTTAGTATCCAAATTTCCAGTAGGTTCATCCGCCAATATCAAAGGAGCATCATTTACAATTGCACGTGCAATTGCAACACGCTGTTGTTGCCCTCCAGACATTTGGTTAGGCATGTGGTCTTCCCTGTTTTTAAGTCCAACAATTTCCAATGCCCACTCCGCACGCTTAATTCTTTCTTCTTCTGGAATACCTTTGTAAATCATCGGAAGCATAACATTATCAATTGCAGAAGTTCTAGATATAAGGTTGAATCCTTGAAAAACAAAACCCATTTTTTCACACCTAACCATTGCCAATCTATCAGAATCAAGATGAAGCATATCTTCTCCATCAAGATAATATGAACCAGAATTAGGCTTATCCAAAGTTCCCAACATATTCATAAAAGTTGATTTTCCAGAACCTGAAGTTCCCATAATTGCAACGAACTCACCCTTTTTAACATTCAAAGATACATCATTCAATGCGTTGAATGAATCTTCTCCAGTTTGGTATGTCTTTATTGCATGCTTTACTTCTATCAAGTCCATAATTACAACCCTGTCTTTTCACTTAACTTAAAGTGCTTAATCATATTTTGAATTGATTTTATTTGGTTATATGTAGTTTCTGCTTCTTTTGAATTATTCATTGAATGATACATACTTCCAAACTCAAACAAATCAACGTCAGTAGAAATCGCAAACATTATTTTATCTTTAAAGAATGAACACTTTAAATTTTTTGTTCCGAATTCAGTTTCCAAACTCTTCAATCGTTCCATAAATGATGGTGTAATTAAATATCTTGCTTCAACTTGATTTGTTGAAAGAACATCAAAGCGTTTATCAAATTTCCAATCTTCTAATTTTACCTTTTGCATTTTATTCTTCTTAGAAAATACAATTGCAATTATCAATAAAACAATCGGAATTGCACAAGGAACAGTAAAATTTAAAAATGAAGAAGATAAAACTCCTAAAGAGAAAAAACCTGAAGATAAAATTCCAAAGGTGAAGAAGGAGAAAACCAAAACATTAATTAAAACAAATACAAGAAGCAATAAAATTATTTTATTTGATGTTAAGAAGGTATTGTTAATATTCTCATCTTTTTTAGATTTAATTATAGTATCTGCGTTAATTGGTTTATTGAAATCAAAACTCACAACAAGCCCTTTAAAAACCGTTGTTGTACTCTCATTTTTTTTACCTTTATTTGTATGGTTTATCAACTCACACTCGCTCATGATATAGTTAACACCATCAATAGAACCTTTAAAACCGTCATCAAAAACAGTTTCGTTAAATTTTGCAAATAATTTACTGCTCACTAAAAGCTTTTGCCAAGAATCGTCTTTATCTACATCAATCTTTTGGATGTTTAAAAGATTGTAAATAGATTTTATACATTCAGACTCTTTTAATTTATTTTTAAAAGCTTTATCATAACTTGATGGAGAGAGTAAAAAGAAACCTAGGGAGAAAAAGGAAATAGCTCCACAAAGAAAACCGCCCAAAGCAGGTAAAATATCAGTTTTATTATGTTGATAAAGATAAAATACTAAATAGCCAAAACCCAAGCACAATAAAAGATAAACAGGCTCCAGCAACAACATTGTTACTAAATAACTTTTTCTTTCTGATTCAAAGCCTTCAAGTTCAGTATTTATTTTCTGTATTGTTTCAACACGCTTTTTATCATTATCCTCTAATGATTTTATTGCCGCATTCATTTTTTGAATTTTATAATTATTTTCCACTTTACCCTTCCTTTTTACAAATTTCGTTATGCTTATTTATAGTCATAATTATAACCCTGCCTTTTCATTTAGCTTGAAATGCTTTATCATTTTTTGAATTGATTTTATTTGATCATAAGTTTTTGCAATTTCTTTAGATTTTTGAATTGGACAATATAAACTACCCAACTCAAATAAATCTTTATTTGTCGGAATTGCTAACATTATAGTATCTTCAAAAAACGAACATTTAATACCTTTTGTTCCAAAAGATGTTTCTACCGATTTTAAGCGTTCCATAAATGAAGGAGTAAGAAGATATCTCGCTTCAACTTGATCTTTAGTATAAACATTAAATCTGTTATCAAAATCTATGTCTTCAAATTTAGCCTCTTGCATTTTTTTTCTTTGGCGATAGAAAGGAATAGCAAAACACAAAATTATTACCAAAGAAAAAACTATCTCTAAAGTAACGACAATCCAAAGATCAAAGTCACTCGAAATTTCCATTATAAGACTTTCAGTTGATGCTCCAGGGTCAAGCATTGATTTGACATTAAAAAATAGAAAAACTAAAGCCATAAGTACTGCGGGAATAAAAGCAGTAAAAAGCATAAGCTTTATCGCAAATTTTGAATTTGTTGGATAATTTCTTATATTTTCATCCCCTTTAGAAGTTACTAAAGTTTCTGCTTTAAAAAATTTATTTGTAGGAAAAGATATAATTACTCCCTTAAAAACATCAACTGTGCTTTTGCTTGTTTTTGCAACAAGTGTTGTTTCCACAATTTTATAATTTACATCGTCATAACACCCACATATAACATCATCGGGTTCTTGATATGAATATGTGGAAAACAAATTACTTTTTTTTAGAATATCATTTGAAAATGCGATACCTCGTATTGTATCCAAATTAAATTTCTTTAAAATCAGAGTATTACATTTTCGTTTTAAGTATTGTTTAAAGTCTTTATCATAAATTCCAAAATTACAAATAAACGCAGCGAAGCTAAAGAAAGCTAAAATTGAAAATATTACAGAAATATTAGGATAACTCTCAATGAAAAACACAGTACCTTTGCCTAAACCATAAGTAACTAAAAATAAAACTATTTGCCACCAGAACAATTTGAAGAGCATTTTTTTTCTCTCTTCTTCAAAGGGTTGGATTTTAGCTATAATGTTATTTATAAATTTTTGTTTATCATATTCTATTATATTCATATTATTACCCTTTATTAGTTAATTTTAAAACATTCCTGGAGGACCACCACGTTTTTTACTATTACCATTAGAGGATGCACCAGATTTCTTTTTACCACCAGTAGAACCAATTATTATCTCATCTCCAAGTTTTACTCGATTTGAGATTATTTCCACATTAGAATCATCACTTGCTCCTTCTTGAATGTCAACCCTTAAAGGCTTATTTTTATCAAGAATCCAAATACCTTGATTTTTATATTTTTGTCCTGTTGACTCAGGGGAATATTTCAACGCAATACTTGGAGCACACATTACATCGGCTCTTTTATTTGTAATTATTGAAACATTTGCAGTCATTCCAGGTTTTAATTTCAAATCATCATTACTTACACTAACAATTACAGTATAAGTAACAACGTTTGAAGTTGTTGTTGAATCTAACCTAACTTGAGTAACTTTTCCATAAAAAGTACTATCTTGGTACCCATCAAGAGTATATTCAACATCTTGTCCTTCTTTAACTTTACCAATATCCGCCTCTGAAACATTTACTTCTATTTGCATTTTTTTCAAATCTTGAGCAATCGTAAATAATTCTGGAGCTTGGAAACTAGCAGCAACTGGTTGCCCAACATCAATATCTCGAGAAATAATTGTTCCGTCAACTGGGGCAATTATTTTTGTATAACCCAAATTTGTCATTGCTGTTTTATAACTGGCTCTAGCTTGGGCAATTGATGCTTGTTGAGCCCCAATAGAAGCTTTTTTTGCAAGATAATCGCTCTCCGCTTGGTCTAATTCACTTCTTGCAACAAAGTTTTTTGCATAAAGATTTTTATATCTGTTATATGTTTTTTGAGCCAGAACCATTTCAGCATTCAATTTTGCAAGGTTTGCCTCTGCATTGTTAATTTGAGCTCGATTTTGGTCAACAGAAGCTTGGAAATTTGCGGGGTCAATCTGTGCAAGCAACTGACCTTTTTTAACTTCAGTATTGTAATCCACATAAATTGCTTTCATCAATCCAGACACAGTCGAACCAACACTAACTGTATTAACAGGGTTAATTGTACCCGAAGCCTCTACAACTTCCGTAATGGTACATTTGTCAAGTTTTTGGGTTTGATAGTGAACTTGATTAGATTTAAAATTATTATAACCTATTGAACCAATAACCAAAGCTATAACAATTGGAACAACAACTCTTTTCTTTGCATATTTTTTTAGAAATTCTTTAACTTTAATTTGCATTCTATTTTCCTTCTAAAGTTACTGTAACAGGCTGAGGCAAGGCAATTACACTTTCCAAATTAGCTCTTGCTACATTATATTTATAAATTGTTTCAATATACGAACACTGTGCATTGTTATAATTTACTTTTGCATCTTGTAGTTGGATATAATCCCCTAGTCCAACATAATATCTACCTTCTGCAAGTTCGTAGTTTTCTAAAGTTTGACGAACTTTAACGGCTAATAATGGAATTTGTTTTTCTAGTTCAATCATATCAATATAAGCGTTTTGAACTTGGAAATAAATATCTTGATTCAATTGGTTTAATGAATTTTCTGCAATATCAACTTGATATTTTGCAGCATCAACTTTGTATTTTTGGTTCATCATATTAACAGAACTTGAAAGATTTACCCCAACATTGAAAGAATTAGTAGAATTTGTATCTCTAAATCCATACCCCGCATTAGCAGAAATTGATGGGTAATAATTTCTTTTTACATATACAAGATTTTCTTTAACGGCATCTAGTGTTGAATTGTAAGCCTTCAAATCCGCACGATTTTTATAAGCCATTTTCATACATTCTTCAAATGAATATGGAAATTCTTCAACCTTGTAATCTGTCAAAAGTTCAAGAGTTTCAACAGAACTTGTAAGTTTAGCATCTTTCACGTTGACAGGAAGCTTACTTATTTCTTGATCTGATGGTTTAGTAATTTTTGTTAAATCAACAGGAGCAACATTATCAGCAACACTTGTATTAAAAATTTCAGTTCCAGAAATTGAATAAGCTGGAGCATTAACAAGATACATTGCGTTATTCAAATTTACTAAAGAATTTTTATAAGCATTTTCAGCTTGAACAAGTTGGATTTTAGAATCGCTCAATGTAACTTCTGCATTAACCAAATCAATTTTTGATTTTATACCTTCATCAAAATAAGCCTTCGTTCTTTGATAGTTTCGTTCGTTTATTTGTACATAGGCTTTGTTAATTAAAACAGTAGCACGAGCAGCTAAAACTTGATAATATTTTTGCTTAACGTCAAAAGTTGTTTCTCTCACAGTGTTATAGAAATTATATTCATCTGCAATTAGATAGAACTTTTGCATCTTTATATGAGCATTAGTTTTTCCAAAATTCCATAACAATTGATTAATTGTTGCTTCAACAGAATATGCGTTTGTATTTTGCGAAACTTTTCGACCACTCACATCTTGAATATTGTAACCTGTACCAACACCAATTGTTGGGAAATAATCTGACCGAGCAGAACCGACATTGGTTTTAGATAACCCATAATTGTATCTGGCATTTTTAATCAACGGATTATTGTTTAGTGCAATTGAAACACAGTCATTCAAACTCAGAACCGAACCCTGTTCAACCTTAACGTCATTCAAAGCGTAAGCTTCTGGGGTAAATAATGCTAATGTTATTAATATTGATGTAATAATTTTTCCGAATGATTGCACGTTATATCCTCATACATTCAATATAACGATTAAACAATATTAAGGTTCATTTTTCATCATATAAAAAATGGAAAATTATTTTACTAAAAGAGATAAAATGTCGGCTTAGCAAAGCCGACCTACAATTTCTGATAGACATTTCTTTATTAAATCAACCCATCTCCCTTAATCCCAAACCTCTCACAAAACAATTCACGGGATTGTTTTGCTCGGCAGAGACCTTGGAGAGGGAAACAAAGTAATGTAGGTCGGCTTTGCTAAGCCGACATTTTATATTGTTCACTTTTTCTTTTTTATTTCGATGAAAAAAGAAAAAGCAGAACCGAAAAAGAAAAACACGAATGATTAAATGGCTCGAGTCATCAGGGGCTTTGCCCCCGAACCCCTATCTTTCAAAAGGAATACAATGTTATTTCATCGAAAATGGGAAATATTATATAGGCATAAACGACTTATCCACTTATAGACTTATTGACTTATAGACTTATCAACTTTTTAAATAATCTTATTCCCCAAGTGTGGATTGTTAAAAACTTAAGATATTTAAAATAATGTGGTATAAATAAAAAAGGGAGAACTTAAAAATGAATAAAAAAACAATTATCACTGTTCTAGCAATTTTAATCATACCTATCCTTGCATTTTTCGGACTAACAACTCACAAAGATTCTTCAACAGTTGCCGAAGCAAAGGGTAAACCACAAATCATAAAATTTTCATCAACAATGTGTCTTGAATGCAAAGAAGTTGAAAAAGTTTTCAAAGAAATTTTACCTAAATACGAAGACCAAATCACCTATACTGAAATCATTGTCGATAACAGAGATGATATGAAGAACAACATGATTAAAAAATATAATGTCCAACTTGTTCCAACAATTATTATGTTGAATTCTGATGGAACACAATACAAACGAATTGAAACAGCAATACCAAAAGAACAAATGGAAACATATATTAAAGGATTAAAATAATGGAAAATTTAACACAACTATTTTCTACTCAAAGTAGCATTTATATATTATTTGGAGCAGCATTTTTAGGTGGGCTAATTTCTTCGATTTCGCCATGTTCATTGTCAATGCTTCCACTAATTATTGGATATATTGGGGGCTATTCAGACGAAAAACCTCTAAAAACTTTACTTCAAATGATTGTATTTGTTATCGGCTCAGGAATAGTTTTTTCCATTATTGGTGCAATTTGTGCTTTAACGGGAAAAATGTTTATCGGAAACCCTTACTTTGCATTGATTGTAGCTTCAATTGTAATGATTATGGGTTTAAAAATACTAGGATTTCTCGAATTTGATTTACCTCCGATTATAAAAGAAATACCCAAAAATGAATTTAACAATGACTTTTTATATCCACTAATTTTAGGTGCAGTTTTTGCACTAATCGGAACTCCTTGTTCAACTCCTATTTTGGCAAGCATTATGGCTTTTGCATCAATTTCTGCAAAAATAAGTTCCGCCGTCATTATGCTTTTTCTATTTTCAATTGGTCAAGGTTTAATCTTAATTTTAGCAGGATTTATCACATCTAAAATAAAAACAAGCGAAAAATTTTATCAACTTTCTGAAAAAATTATGAAATTTAGCGGAATATTACTAATCCTTGTTTCATTATATATTTTTTATAAAATTTTCGGCGGTATCCTTGTAAAATAAGTCAGAATATAGTATCATATATACATATTTCAGACATTTTTAAGGAGTAGGTATAATGAAAACATACGAAGGGCAATTAACAACATCGAAAGATGAAAAATTTTGCATAATAATTTCTAGATTTAATGACTTCATCGGTTCAAAACTTTTGTCAGGGGCGATTGATGAATTAAGAAGACACGGAGTTGATGAAGAAAATATTGAAATCGTTAAAGTTCCTGGAGCATTTGAAATTCCAGTCATTGCAATGAAATGTGCTCAATCAAAAAAATATAACGCAATTATTACATTAGGAGCTGTAATTAAAGGTTCAACTCCACACTTTGATTATGTTTCAGCAGAAGTTTCAAAGGGAGTTGCTCACGTAAGTCTTCAAACAGGGGTTCCAGTGATATTTGGAGTCCTAACAACTGATAATATTGAACAAGCAATTGAAAGAGCTGGCACAAAAGCTGGCAATAAAGGTGCTGATGCAGCTAAAACAGCAATTGAAATGGCAAATTTGGTTAAATTAGTGTAGGTTCAAAATCGGATTTTCTGAATTTTGAAAAGGAGTTGAGTATGACAGAAGCAATTACCGAGTACAGAAACGAAAACACCAAAGATATTGATTTATTATCAACTATCGACATGGTGAGAAAAATGAACGAAGAAGATCAAATTGTTGCAAAAGTTGTTGGAGATGAAGCTCCAAATATTGCAATGGCAATTGACATTATCGCAAAATCATTTCTTAAAGGCGGAAGATTATTCTACTTTGGAGCTGGAACATCTGGCAGACTTGGAATATTAGATGCTTCTGAATGTCCTCCAACATTTAGCGTTGACCCTTCAATGGTACAAGGAATTATTGCTGGAGGTCCAAAAGCTATTTTGCACGCAGCAGAAGGTGCAGAAGACAACTTTGACGAAGGGAAAAAAGATGCCAATATTCTTACAGACAAAGATGTTTGCGTTGTTATTTCCGCTAGTGGAAATCCAAAATATCTTCTAGGCGTTCTTGAAAAAGCCGATGAGATTGGGGCTGCAACTATTGCCATTACTTGTAATTCAAAAGGTAAAATTGCAGAAGAAGCTGGTCATGTAATTTGTGCCGAAGTTGGACCAGAAGTTATCGCAGGTTCAAGCAGATTAAAAGCAGGAACAGCACAAAAAATGATTTTGAACATGCTTTCTACTGGGTCTATGATTAAAATAGGTAAAACTTACGAAAACTTTATGATAGACTTGAAAGCAGTAAATGAAAAACTTAAAGACAGAGCAATCCGTATAGTTTCTCAAATTGCAGGAGTAACGAATAGCGAAGCACTTGCATCATTATTAAAATGCAACTGGGAAATTAAAACTGCAATTGTGATGAATCAATTGAAAGTTGATACAGATGAAGCGAGATTAGAATTAAAAAAACACGGTGGGGTTTTGAGAAAAATCATAAACACGCAAACCGTGTAGGAGGATAAGAAAGAGATGAAATTAACAGTACTTGGAGCAGGATGTTGGGGGCTTACTTTGGCGTGGCTTTTAACAGATAACTTTGAAAATATTACCGTTTGGGGTAGAGAACAAGATCTATCACAAGATTTAATAGAAAATAAACACACATCAAAACCACTTGAAGTTCAATTAGATAAAAAAATCGAAATCACTTCAGATTTAACAAGTGCAATAAAAGATGCGGACATAATCCTATCTGTTATTGCGACTTCAGGGACTCGTGATGTTTGTGAACACTTGAAAAATGCGGGAATAAAATCAGAACAAGTACTTGTTAATGCTTCTAAAGGGATTGAATTACCATCTCTTATGAGAATGTCAGAAGTTATAAAAGACGTTCTTCCTAATCAAAAATTGGTTATTTTATCTGGTCCAACTCTTGCAAAAGAAGTTCTTCAAGGCAAACCTACCGCAGCTTGCGTAGCTTGTGAAGACATTGAAACAGCAGAATTTGTTCAAAAAGCTTGCAATGTACCAAACAAATTCAGATTATATACAAATACAGATGTAATCGGAGTTGAACTTGGCGGTAGTTTGAAAAACGTAATTGCTATTGCTTCTGGGTTTGCACACACAATGAATTTAGGAGACAACTGCTCTGGAACACTTTTAACTCGTGGAATGGCTGAAATTGTAAGAGTAAGTATCCAACTTGGAGCAAATCCATCAACACTATACGGACTTTCTGGGATGGGCGACTTGATTGCAACTTGTTCTTCTCCAATGTCTAGAAATTACACTGTTGGTTCAATGCTTGCCAAAGGTAAAAAAATCAACGATATTTTAGCAGAACTTGGTTCTGTTGCAGAAGGGGTAAAAACTTCTAAGGCAATTTGCGAATTAGCAAAAAAATTAAATATTGAAGTTCCTGTATCTAGTGCAATCTACGAAGCCGTTTATACAGATATTACACCAGAACAATTGCTATCAAAATTAATGAATAGAAAACTTAAAGAAGAAGAAAGATACGTATAATGAAATTTGCCGTTAGATACTTAAAAAATACATTTTATCCGCTAAATCTTCCAGATTCAATGAAACTTGAAGATGGGCAAATGGTTATTGTTCGTACTGAAAAAGGCGAAGAAGCACTGAAAGCATTTATTGTAAATTCTCAAATCGAAAAAATATGGGAGCATTCAAAAAATAAACCAGAACCTCTTCCCGTAATTAGAACAATGACACAAAGAGATTTGCAAACATTAGAAGAAATAAAAAAAGAAGAAGTTACGGCTTATTTCAAATGCCAAGCTCTAGTAAAACAACACAAACTTTCGATGAATCTTGTTCAATGCAGGATTACATTTGATAGAAGAAAAATAACTTTTTACTATACCGCTCCAGAAAGAGTTGACTTTAGAGCGTTGCTAAAAGACCTTACTCAAGTATTTACAAGAGTAAGAATCGACTTACGCCATATTGGAGTAAGGGACGAAACCTCAATTTTAGAGGGTGTTGGGTTATGCGGACAACCTTTCTGCTGTTCAAGCTTCCTTAGAAAATTTGCGACAATCAACGTTAAACTTGCAAAAGACCAAGGAATGCCAATTGCTCCAGGAAAAATTTCTGGAACTTGCGGAAGACTTTTATGTTGCTTAACTTATGAATATTCAAATTATATTGATGCGGCTAAAGGAATGCCTCCAATTGGCTCATCTGTAATGACAACAGAAGGTCTTGGGAAAGTTTGCTATCTGCAATTTATGAGTGGGAAAGTTGCAGTAAAAATGGAAGACGGAAAAACAAAAGAATTCGACAAAAATGATATCGAAATGGTTGATGCAGATGTTAACGTAGAAATTGATGTTCCCGCTATTAACAACTACCAAGATGAAGATAGTAGCAATATCGACATCAAACAACTTGAAGATGACAAAAACAGTTCCACTGGAAATATTTAAAATTTTTGAAAGCAAAAGGCAAAAACCTTTTGCTTTTTAAATATGTTTGATTTTATAATATGAGCGAGGATTCTTCATTAAGAACCCCCACGAAAATATACAAATTAATGGAGAAAAACAATGAGCGTATTGGAAGCAGGAATGATGGTTTGTTTCGGAGCAAGCTGGCCATTTCAAGTAGTTAAAACATTCAAATCAAAAGAGGTTGGAGGAAAAAGTATCCTATTTTTATGGTTAGTTGAAATTGGATACGTAATGGGAATGTTGCACCACATATTATACGCACCTGATAAAGTAATTTATTTATATCTGATGAACTTTATACTTGTTGGGGCGGATATGACCCTATATTACAAATACAAACACGATGCTAAAGTTAGAGCTGACCTTGCGAAAGCAGAATTACCAGCAAACGTTGTCCCAGAAGAAATCCCAGTTGAAGTAGAATAAATCTGGCCTAAAACTTTGTATTTCAAATAAATTACTTTAGATAACTCATATTCTCATTGTGCAAAACGTGATATGCACAGCCCCAACCAGTGCTGTTTTTATCACAGATATAATCAGTTTCGGGAGCTCCTAGGGGATACAGTCCTTTACCCAAGTACCACGAAATACAAAATAAATCCTTGCCTATAGTGTTTGGACGTTTTGTTCCATTTGTATCAACAAAAAAGTCAATACGCTCTTTTTCAGACCACTTCCCAAAACTTAGGGATGTTCCATTCATTAGTACAATTCTGTACAAATTCCCTCCGCCATAACTTCCAGCCGTCCCTCCATTGAGATATTTGTAAGACTTTGTCCACGTACAAGAATCACCAGTAAGTCCACAATCTTGAAGAACCTTCATTGCAGGTAACAGATTTTGTGCAATTAGTTTTGAATCGGCAGCACCATAATAAGCATCCGAAAAATCCCAATCATCTGGAGTTCCAACGTCTTCTTGAACACTACGAATAGCCTGTGACAAAATTGAATATGTTTGTTTTAACTTTGTTACAGTTTGTTTTTCTTGATATTTTGCAAGTAAAGTTGGGATTGTTAATGCCGCAACAATTCCAATTATACCTAATGTTATTAACACCTCGGCAAGGGTAAAAGCTAGTGAATGCTTGAAAAGCTGACTACCCCCCCCCCGTTACATTTCTTAACACTCTATTCATATAACGCTCCTTATTTCTTCTTATTTCCTCATTCATTATAAAGGATTGCTATAACCTTTGCAATAGTTTTTTGATGTTATTGATAAAAACACCGCCACAGATCTCATGCCAGTAGCGGTGTTTTTTATTATTATCTATTGAACAAAATTATTCTTGATTTTGTTCTGGTTCTTTGATTTCAGGTTCTTCAGAAGTTTCTTCTGTTTTTTCAACATCTTCAGAATTTTCTTGATTGTCTTCAGAATCATTTCCTTCATCTTCAGAAGAAGTTTCCTCTTCTTTTTCTTCCTCTGAATCGTCATCTTCTTCTGACTCTAAATCTTCGTCAGATTCTTCTGCTTCATCCTCAGCTTTTAAAGCTTCTTCAATTTCTTTTTCATCTTTTGCTCTAATTACAGGGATTGAAAGCATCAAAGCCATTTGATCACCTTCTTGATCAAAATTCAACTCAAGAGCATCTTTATCCATTTCAACGTATTTTGAAAGAAGCTCTACAAGTTCTCTTCTCATACGTTGTAATAATTCTGGAGTAAGATTTGTTCTATCTTGCATAAGAACAACACGCAATCTGTTACAAGCAACATCTTTAGCGTTTTCTTCTTCTTTTTCAGTTTGTTTAAATAAACTCAAAACTTTGTTGCAAATTTCTTTTAATAAATTTTCACTCATCTTACTTCTCCTTACCTACAAGGTGAGAGAAGAATTTCTTAACCTTGGTCATAAAACTTGTTTCTTCTTCAAGATTAAGGAATGGAACTTCTTCGCCCATTATTCTATGTGCAACATTTCTGTACGCTCTACCTGCTAGTGAATTTTCATCATTAACAATAGGTTCACCTTTATTTGTAGAGGTAATAATTCCTGTATCTTCTGGAATAATACCAATCAAGTCAGCAGAAAGAATTTCTGCAACATCCTCAACACTCATCATATCATTTGATTTGATAAGATTTGGTCTTACTCTATTGATAAGCAATTTATAAGATTCAATTTCTTCTCTAGCTTCCAACAAACCAATAATTCTATCCGCATCACGAACCGCAGACATTTCTGGAGTTGTAACAACAATTGCTTCAGAAGCACCCGCAACAGCATTTTGGAAACCTTGTTCAATCCCTGCAGGACAGTCAACCAAAATAAAATCAAAATCTTTTTGCAATTGTTCGCAAATTTCTTTCAACTGTTCTTCTGTAACTGCGGTTTTATCACGAGTTTGAGCTGCAGCTAACAAACAAAGATTAGGATTTTTCTTGTCTTTAACTAATGCTTGTTTCAACTTACAACGTTTTTCAACAACGTCAACAATTGTATAAACAATTCTGTTCTCCAAACCAAGTAATAAGTCCAAATTTCTCAGCCCTAAGTCTGTATCAATCATTACGACCTTATTACCGGCTTTTGCAAGAGCAGTACCGATATTAGCGTTAGTAGTTGTTTTACCTACTCCGCCTTTTCCGGATGTAATTACTATTACTCTACCAGTCATTTATATCTCCTTAATTTTCTTCATGTATTTTTCTTATAACAATGCTGCCATTATATGTAAATGCCTCTTCCGGAATATACTCACAAGATTTTTGAATATATGGCAAATTGATTGTGTCAGGTCTTCTCGCAAAAACTTCACCAATTCTGATTTGAACAGGATTAAGTTTTAATGCTCTGATTTTTGCATAATTATTACCGTCAGAACCTGCATGAGCAATACCACCCAAAATACCCCAAACAGTAATATCACCTTTTGCAATAATTTCAGAACCAGGGTTTACATCTCCGATAATAACAATATTACCATCAGATGATATACTCTGGCCTGAACGAATTGTTTTTCTTAAATATAGAGTTGGAAGAGTTTCTGGAGCATTTTTCAATGCAGCAATTTCTTCGTCTGACTCTTCTTTAACTTCTTGAGCTTCAACTTTTTCAGCAATTGTTTCATCATGGCGAACAATTGGAGAAATTTCATCATCATCTGTTTTTTCTTCTTGTTCAACCTCAGAGTTATCAACTTCGGTGTTATCTTCTTTTGGAGTTTCTGCTTCTTTATTTTCTTGTTTTGGAGCAGAATCTTCTCCAAAAATATTATCTAAAGCATTAGAAACTTCCGGAGTTGGTTCTTTTGATTCAAAAGCCGGAGCTTCAATTTCATTTGTAAATTCTGATATTTTAATACCCAATGCAGTTGCAGATTCCAACGTGGTTGTTGAACTTGTACTAATAAATGCAAGTTGTGATTCCATCAATTCTACAAGGGCTTTAACACTAGTTAATTCAGCTTCTGAAAGATTAACAGAACCCAATTTCAAACAGATATGTTTTCCTTTTGATTCCGGCATATCTAAAATTCGTGAAAGTTCATAAATAATTTCAGAAGTCTTTTTTGCAGCGGTTAAATCAACGATAAAACCGTTTTCAATATATCCCTTATCCATTTTTCCCTTTCTTATAAATTTGGTTACATGGATAAAGTACACGAAACAATTCCAGACTTCAAGAAAATATGTACTTTTTGTAAATTAAATATTAATCCTTATGCTAAATAACTTTTTACAGTTTTGTTGTAGATATTTTTGATTGCTGATGAATAAGAAGAACCTTCGCAATAGATTTGAGCAATTGCGTCGATATTATTCATATCGGCTTTTTTAACACCTTTTGAAGCATATTTTTGAGGGTATTTTGAGATATTTCTAATTGCAGCTTCTAATCCTTTTTCAGGAGTTGAGAAATAACCGAAACCTTTTGAACTTTTTCCTGCATCACCAGCAGCTCTATAACCCATAAAGTTGTTATGTTGAGCTAAGTTGCTAGTACCAAAACCAGATTCTTGACCGATAATTGATAAAACTAAAGCAACATCAACATTGTATTTTTCGCAAAGTTGAGTAATTACAGCTTCTTTACCTTTCAAATTTCCTTTCAACAATCCCGGTTTAATTTTTGAAGAAGAGTTGAATTCATAATTTGAAGAAGATGATTCTGTTGAGAATGGATTTGAAGAACCATAAGAGAAATTGAAATTATATGAAACAGGTCCAAAGTTAAATGTTGGTAATGTAGATAATGTTGGCATTGAATAGTTGAAACTTGGTAATTGATAAGTTTGAGGCATAGTCAATGAACCAAATGTTCCAACATAAGGAGCTGCAGAAGCAGCAGCGGTTGTTGCAGCAATTGAAAAAAGTGATGGCATTGTACCAAATCCACAGAAAGATGGATACATAGGCATAATTGGAGCATTCATATATGCTCCTGCTAAAGCCATTCCAAGACTAGGAGTAGAGATTGAAAACATATTTGGGCAGCAAGGACCAGCGAATGGATTTCCTCCCATTGCTGATGGAGGAGGACCCATATGGTCAATTCGACTATGTAATGCTGCCATATAAACGTTTGTCATAATATCCCTTATATCCCCTGTACATATATAAAGTATTTTTGTATATACAAATTGCATATTTCAGCAAAAATTGTTAACAAATATTAAATATTTTTACAAATTGATTAATTGTATCAGGTATGTTTATTATATATTTATATTAGGCGAAGGGTTATTATAAGAATGTTTAACGAAACTAAAACACACGAAATCACAGTCGACGTAGTTATTTTAACAATTAAAAACAACGCAATTCACGTATTGCTAGTAAAAAGAACTACTGAACCATTTAAAGGAAGATGGGCTATCCCTGGTGGTTATGTAAGATTATCAGAAAATCTGGATGAAGCAGCACTCAGAGTATTGAAAGAAAAAACCGATGTAGATAACATTTACCTTGAACAGTTATATACATTTGGCGACCCTCTTCGACACCCTAATGCTCGTGTAATCACTTGTGCATATTTTGCATTAGTTAGATCAGAAGACATCAAAATTGTTTCAACTCCGGAATTAGGTTGGCACAAAGTTAGCGATCTTCCACCTCTTGCTTATGACCACAAAGAAATTATCCAATATTCTCTAAAAAGAACAAGAGAAAGACTTGAATTATGTCCTGTTGCATATCAATTGCTACCGGAGAAATTTACTCTTACTGAAATGCAAAAGGCTTATGAGCTTATCATGGAAAGAAAATTGGATAAACGTAATTTTAGAAAAAAAGCTCTTGCAACAAATGGTTTGATTGAACTTGAAGAATACACAAAATCATCCTCAAAACGTCCGGCAAGACTATATACTTTTGAGAACATTGAATTAAACTCAAAAAGAGCACATTTTATTAAAAAGGAGAAAACTAAATAATGGCTAATATATTATGGACAATAGAAACTGTTGCGGCAGTACTTTTAACAATTCTAGTATTGCTTCACTCTCCAAAAGGTGATGGAATCGGAGGAATTGGTGGAGCATCACATGTTTTTGCATCACAAAAAAGTGCTGAAAAAGGTTTGAATAAACTAACAGGAATTATTTGTGCAATCTTTATTTTCTGCACATTCCTTCTAGGTTTTGGACTTGTTAAATAGAAAAATTATCCAAACAATAAAATTTTAATCCCCGACAATTCGGGGATTTTTTAACGCCATATTTTTATAAAGGAGCAAACTAAAATGAATATATTAGTAACAGGAGCATCACGAGGAATAGGGAAAGCTATTGCAAAATCGCTTCAAAACTATGGAAATGTTTACGTTACTGCAAGAAGCGAAAACAATCTCAAAGAATTTGGAGAAGGAATGTATTTTGTTTGCGACCTTTCTAAAGAAGAAGATTTAATTAAACTTGGTGATTTTATCCAAGAAAAAAAGATTGACATTTTAGTCAATAATGCAGGAGATTATATCTATTGCGGAATTGAGAACACTGAAATCGAAAAACTAAACAGCATGCTTGCAGTTAATCTAAAAGCTCCAATTTATTTAATGAAATGTGCAGTTCCTCAAATGAAAGAAAATAAATTTGGAAGAATTATCAATATCGGTTCCATATCAGGCGTTATGGGAGAAGCATATGCAAGCATTTATTCTTCAACAAAAGCCGGACTAATTGGTCTTTCTAAAGCGACAGGATTAGAACTTGCAGAATTTGGAATTACAGTAAACACAATTAACCCAGGGTGGGTCGATACAGAATTAGGCAAATCTTCAATAGAAGATAGCGATTTTTCAGAAGAAGAAATTTTGGAAAGTATCCCCCAACGAAGATTTGTTAAGCCAGAAGAAATTGCAGGACTTGTAAAATACTTAATTTCAGCAGAAGCAAAGGGAATTACCGGTCAATCAATAAATATTTGTGCAGGATTATCTGTTGGAATTTAACAAAACTTCATCTTTGTCAAAATAAAAGCAAATTTTATATTTAGGAGCTTTAATACACTTACGAATCATTTTATATAGAAGGAATTAGTAAGTGCAAGTTTCAAACAATTTAACCTCTCCACATTTTGGCTCTTTTAGGATTTCACCTAAAGCTCAGAAAAAACTTCATACATTAACACCACAAGATTTGAATCTCCTTCGTAAAGCAGAAGAAGAATTAGCAGGTATTACAACTAGAACACTGGAATTAACAGAAGATCTTGAACCAAGGATAACTGATAACGGTCCAGACGTTTTTGTAAAACTTTTTCACCCAGTAAAGCCAAAAACCAACGAATTGAACATCACTACAATTTGGGATGGTTCTCCAATAATTAATTTTAGACGTAAAGGACAAAGATTCTGTTTAAGAGTTCCATTCGATTCAAATGAGGAGGCTCTTGCAGCATATAAAACAATGAAAGAAGCCAAGACCCCTCTAGGACAAGCAATTGAAACAGTTAAAATTCTTGATAGACAAATGGCAAAAATTATTCGCAAAGATTAAATTAGAAAATATACATGAAAGGAAAAAACAATGCAAATCAACAACAATTACTCTTCTCCAAACTTTGGAATGGCGTTAAAAATCTCAAAAGGAGCTAAAAAAGCACTTGAAAACGCATCTCTTGACGAAATTAAAGCACTACAAAAAGCTGGTGAAGAATTAAAAGATACAAAATTTTACCACGTTTCGGTTGATGAAAATTTAAAATGCAAATTACAAGCAGATAAAAATGCGTACTTTGGAAGATTTGATACCAACATGTACGAAACAAGATATGGGAGAGAAAAAAATAGTCAAGGATTGTCTGAAACAGCAAGAAATATTATTTTAATTCACAGAAAAAGATCTTCTAGTGGTAGTGGTGTAGATTTATACGGAATTGCCAGATACGAAAATGAGGGGAAACCTGTATTTAATGTTTGGGATAGTTGCGACGTTTTAAATGGTATTGATTCCCTTGGAGGATTAACAACAGTAGCAAAAATTTTGGATGGAGTCGCTGCGGACAAATATGCAGAAGCAGCCAAGGAAGCTGCAAAAGCATCAAAAGAAACTGTTCAAAAAAATGTAGCAATTGGTAAATTACTAGACTCATTCGGAGAATAAATTTCAATAATAAAAAAATAAATAGAAAGCGAAGTGGTTGAAAAGCCACTTCGCTTTTGTATATGAGAGTAACGAACTTATTCCCCTATTCCCCATTCCCTCAAAACCAATTTATCAACTTATTGACTTATCGTCTAAAAAAAGTTAATAAAACTTCTATTTTAATTGAAATCTAATATTTTTATGGGATAATCATAGTGAGGCTAAATATAAAATAGCGATGTACATATAATAAAAAAGGGAAAAGAAAAAATGGCAAGATTAACTCCATTGGAAAAAATTAGAAACATTGGTATTGCAGCCCACATCGACGCCGGTAAAACAACTACAACAGAACGTATCTTGTTTTACACAGGTAAAACTCACAAAATCGGTGAAACTCACGATGGTGCTGCTGTAACAGACTTTATGGAACAAGAAAAAGAACGTGGTATTACTATCCAATCAGCTGCCGTAACAGCTACTTGGAAAGGACACCAAATCAACATCATTGATACCCCTGGACACGTTGACTTCACAATCGAAGTTGAACGTTCTTTACGTGTATTAGACGGTGTTGTAGCTGTATTCTGTGCAGTTGGTGGTGTTCAATCACAATCTGAAACTGTTTGGAGACAAGCTAATAGATACGAAGTTCCTCGTATGGTATTCGTAAACAAAATGGATAGAACTGGTGCTGATTTCTACAGAGTTGTTGATCAAATCAAAACTAGATTAGGTGCTAACGCTGTTCCAATCCAATTACCAATCGGTTCTGAAGATAAATTCACAGGCTTAATTGACCTTATGACAATGAAAGCTGAAATCTATACTAACGACTTAGGTACAGATATTAAAGAAGAAGATATTCCTGCTGATATGTTAGAAAAAGCTAAAGAATATCACGATGCTATGGTTGAAGCTATCGCATCTGAAGATGACGCTTTGATGGAAAAATACTTCGAAGATCCTGATTCAATTTCAATTGACGAATTGAAAGCTGTATTAAGAAAAGCAGTTTGCGAAAACAAAATCGTTCCTGTAACTTGTGGTACAGCATTCAAAAACAAAGGTGTTCAATTGTTATTGAACGCAATCGTTGATTATATGCCATCTCCAGTAGATGTAAAAGCTATCGAAGGTGAATTAGAAGACGGTACAAAAACTGAAAGACATTCTTCTGATGACGAACCATTCTCAGCTTTGGCATTCAAAGTTATGACAGACCCATTCGTTGGTCGTTTAACATTCTTAAGAGTTTACTCTGGTAAAATCACATCAGGTTCTTATGTTCTAAACGCTACAAATGGCAAAAAAGAACGTATTGCCAGATTGGTTAGAATGTACGCAGACCAAAGAATTGAAGAATCAGAAGTTTACGCAGGCGACATTTGTGCAGCAGTTGGTTTGAAAGATACAACAACAGGCGATACATTGTGTGATGAAAAAGCTCCAATTATCTTGGAAAGAATGACATTCCCAGAACCTGTAATTTCAGTTGCTATTGAACCAAAAACAAAAGCTGACCAAGACAAAATGGGTATTGCTCTTCAAAAACTTGCTGAAGAAGATCCATCATTCAGAGTTAAATCTGATGAAGAAACAGGTCAAACAATCATCTCTGGTATGGGTGAACTTCACTTAGACATCATCGTTGACCGTATGATGAGAGAATTCAAAGTTGAAGCTAACATCGGTAAACCACAAGTTGCTTACCGTGAAACTATCAGAGGAAACGCTGACCAAGATTCTAAATTCATCCGTCAATCAGGTGGTAAAGGTCAATATGGTCACGTTAAAGTTAGAATTTCTCCAGCTGAAGAAAATTCAGGATTCGTATTCGAAAACAAAATCGTTGGTGGTGCAATTCCTAGAGAATACATCGAACCAGCAAGAAAAGGTATGGAAGAAGCTCTTGAAGGCGGTATCTTAGCTGGCTATCCAATGATTGACGTTAAAGTTGAACTTTACGATGGATCTTACCACGAAGTCGATTCATCAGAAATGGCATTCAAAATTGCCGGTTCTATGGCTATCAAAGAAGGTTGTAGAAAAGCTCAACCTTGCATCTTAGAACCAATGATGAAAGTTGAAATCGAAATTCCTGATGAATTCACTGGTACAATCATCGGTGATATTTCAAGAAGACGTGGTCGTGTTGAAGGTCAAGAACCTCAAGGAAACACTGGAAACGTTATCGTTAGAGCACTTGTTCCATTGGCTAACATGTTTGGTTATGCTACTGACTTGAGATCTAACACTCAAGGTCGTGGTACATTCTCTATGGAATTCCATAACTACGAACAAGTTCCTAAGAACATCGAAGAAGAAATTATTTCTAAATCAGGTGCTAAAGCATAGTTTTAGACCAATAATTTTAAATACAAAAAGAGCGGATTTAATAAATCCGCTCTTTTTGTCTCTTCTGACTATTTAATTTTTAGTTTCTATTTACTGCTTGTCCCTCCATATGAAAATTCGTTCTTAATATTTGTCATCAATAATTTTTGCCAAGCTGATTCATAACCGTTAATTTCATTCAATTGAGTTTCCAAATTTTCTTTTTGCAAGTCTAATTCAGATTCCCAAGAGTTTAAGGTTGATAATTCAAACTCATGTTCATTTTGAAGTTGAAGCAACATTTCTGAATATTCTTCAGTACCATAGCCATAATCTTCATCATAATATAATGCTTGCAATTGTTGGTTATATGCTTGTTGTTTTGCAGCAGCATCTTTAGTTGCTGATAATTGTTGCATTTGAATATTTGATAATTTTGAACTAATTAAACTTTTTTGTTGTGTATAGAATAACAGTTTTTCTTGTAAATTTGAAATAGCCATATTCGTTCACCTCTTCTTATTTTGTTCTCTCTTACTTATATAAAGTATTTTAATTTTGTCTAATTTCAGAGTTAAGATATTCTGTTACATTTGTTTACAAATTATTTTTACACTAGCAAAATATATATTTATGCACATTATATGAATTAAGGGATCTAATGAACAACTCAATTAACAAATTCAATGCAACACCATCATTCCAAGGAAACTTCGTCGTAAGAACCGCAACAAAAGATGCAAAACGTATCGCAAATATTCAAAAACTTTTTAGAGAATCGACAAAAGACATGCCAAACGATGTATTGGCACTAAAATTTGACAAAGAAGACAAAATTGACGTTCTACAAACAACCAAAAGTGAAGGTACAATTTTTGCACTTAGCGAAGGATTCAATAGTTGGCTAGATAAATTTTCAGACAATGAAATTTCTAAAAAATTAACTAAGGTATTGAAAACTTTAAAAGAAGAAATCCATTTTGATAGCAAAAACTCCAACTTTGAAAAGGAAATAGAAGAAATTGCAAGAAAGAAAAGAGCCAACCAATTCAAAGCCGATACTTTAAGAGAACATGGCAATGAAGAAATGGCAAAAAGATTTGAAACCCTTGCAGGATTCAATCAAAAGAAAATTGATGGAATAGAAGCAGAAAAAGAAGCCAACAAAGAAGCATTTCTTAAAAAGGTGGATAAAATCGCTGATAAAGACCCACTATTTAATGAGTATTCGACAATTTTTACAGAATAATCAAGATATAATAAACAAAACGGCACAGGTTAAGTTTTAACCTGTGCCGTTAAATCTTTTGGGTTAGTGATTCCCAATTTCAGTAAAGCCATTGTCTGCTAGAATTTTTTGAAGTTCGGTATCCCCACCTTCACCATCAATTGCTCTTCCTAGAGAAACATGAAGCTTGACATCTGGCTCATCTTCTATCTTTAAATTTTCAGATTTAAGGACTTTGCCTGATGCATCACATGTTGTCATAGTGATTTTGACTAACTTTTCATTCTTATCATATTCATATTTTTTATAATAGTTTCTCTCTCCATCACCAGAATAACTTCTTTCTGTAAAGGATTTTAATTTCCCTTCAGGGGTTCTTACCTCTTCTTCATCAAATGGAGCTATTTCTGGATTGTTATTATTATAATCAACTCGACAAATAGTATTTCCATCTTTATCTTTTTCTATTGTGTAACCAGTGTCTTTTTTTGTTACACCATTTATTGGAGAAGGAATTATCTTAGGTCGACCTTTCTCAAAAGGATCATCTCCAGATTTAACACGAAAACCTTGTATAGTTTTATTTTCCTCCACAGGATAAATCTCTTCCTTTGCAGAATTATTGTCTATTTTAACAGTAATTTCTTTCGGTGATTCAGGAATTTCCTTATTCCTTACCAAAGGACCTTTTAAAAAATTAAGAACTTTCTTAAAGAAACTAGCTGGAACATTATATCCAAATTGCTCCTTAAAAGCGGCTTTTGCTTCTTTTTTCGAGCAATTATTATCCTCTTGGTACTGTTTTACCCACGCTTTTGCAACTTTTCTTGACATTTTTTGTTCGGTTACAGATCCAGAACTAGCATCTGATTTTATCCAAATGCTCGCCTTTTGATTGTGTTCTGTTACTTCCGTCCTATTAGAACTTGAACCTCCTTGAGGATAAATCCCATCTGAACCATTTACACCAGATATTGCCATTACATTCTCCTTTCATAATAGTTAATAACAATTATTTACTAGTTATTAAACGGATTTATTATGATAATACTTTAGCGATTTCAATTAATTTGACACATTTCTTAATAGTTATTAACCATTATTAGTTATCTATTATCAGTTAGAAATTTGTTATTACAAATTCTATAATGGTTATTATGGAGAAAAACAAAGACATAGAAAAACGATTTGGTGCAAAACTTGCGTATGTAAGAAAGCAGAAAAAAACTTTCGCAAATGAAGTTAGCAGAAATTGTTGATATGAATTTTAACTATATTGGACAAATTGAGCGAGGAGAAGCAAATGTAACAATTAAAACAATGCGAATACTTGCAAATGCTCTTGATATAGAATTAAAGGAACTTTTTGATTTTTCTTTTTAAATAAAATATAAATAAAGGGACTCGGAAATTTTTCCGAGTCCCCCTCTTTTAGTGATGAATATCAACTATTTTGCACTATTCATTACATCCGAAAGCGATAGTAATGTGTTCTCTTGGATTAACCGCAGATATTTTATATCCACGAGGGTCAACAAGGTAAGCAAATTCATCACCGGTAGTTTGGAATAAGCCCATTGTACCAGACAAAGCAGTTCTTGTTACATCAACTGGTGCCTTAACTGTTTGATATAAACCATCACCCAAGCTTCGAGCAGAAGCCCCGAATTGTCCTTGGAAAGCATGACCTAACATATAACCGGCATCATTAGAAACATTTTCGGCAGCGTTACCAACTGTTGTTAAGATACCGCCTGCTGTTCTACCAACAACACCAATCAATGAACCTGCCCAAGTGAATGGTAATTCAACCACTCTAGCTACAGGGTTAACATTTTTTGATTTGTTAACTTGAGCTTGCAAAATTTGTTTAGGCAATTTTGTTTTGCAATCACCATTTTTGATTTCGGTAAAGGCTAATTTCAATGCACCCTTTTCGCAGCCTGAAGGTCTGATAACTTCAACAACTTGACCTGTAACAGTTGAACCACAAGGATAAGTTACACCATTGATTGTTACATCTTCCAAAGTATTAGCTCTGAAATATTGACCAACGTGAGAAGATTTTGCCGTAACTTGGTCTATCATAGATAATTTCAATGTTGGAATTTTGACAATCTCTTCGTGTTCAATCAACGCATTTTTATCTACAGGACAAGCAGGACAAATTGTATTTGCAGTTTTTGGATTTGTGTCGTAACCCAAAGCTACACGAACTGTTTGCATCATTGAAGCAATATCTGCACGAGAAGCATCCTTGTTAGGCATAATCATATTTGGAGTTGGAGAATCTTTTAATGCACCGCTATCCAATGATTTTGCAACAGGAATTCTTGCCCAATCAGGAACTTTATTACCATCAGAATATCTACTCAAGATTTCGTCCGCTTTGCATCTATCTATATCACAAGTCATACCTTTCGCAATTGAAGTTAAAGCTTCAACACGGGTTACTGGAGCTTTAGGACGGAAGGTTCTGTTTGGATAACCTTTCATCAAATCTTCATCAACAGCTTTTGCAATTGCAGGGTTTGCCCAATTTGATTTTGCAACATCTGAGAACATTGTATTTCTAGATAAATCACAATCTAAATTGAAACCTTTAACCAACATTGTTGCAAATTCTGCACGAGAAATATTTCTATTTGGTTTGAAAAATCCATCTGGATAACC
>CAKUTL010000010.1 GCA_934692295.1 uncultured Candidatus Melainabacteria bacterium | reverse complement strand
AGAGAAGGTATTAAAAAACACTCTGTTAATCAATAATTATGAATGAAATTCATCAAAAAATTGAATTGTTTTTAAATAGGTATAACTTGAATAATCCGGATTTTACTTATTTAGTAGCTTTTTCCGGTGGTTTTGATTCAATGTGTCTTCTGGACTCTTTGCGAAAAATTACGCCTAATCATATTGTCGCTCTTCACCTAAATCATGGTTGGAGAGGAGAAGAAAGCAATTTAGAAGAGGTGAATTGTCGTAAATTTTGTATGTCGATTGGAGTTAGTTTTTATGGTGAAAGACTTCCAGAAACTGTTGTCAAAACGGAAACTGCAGCACGGGAAGCCAGATATGATTTTTTCAAAAGATGTTCAGAAAAATTTAACAGTGATATAGTTTTCACTGCTCATAATAAAAATGATAATGCCGAAACTTTAATCTATCGAATATGTAAAGGTACTGGAATTTCTGGGCTTCAAGGGATTTCTCCTCATAGAGATATTTATTATCGACCTTTGCTTGAGGTGAGCCGTGATGAAATTGAAAATTATTGTAAAGCCCAAAATTTAACTCCAAATTCTGACAGTTCAAATTTCAATACAAAATATAAAAGAAATTTTATTCGAGCAAAAGTTTTGCCTATGTTGGCAGAGGTTAATCCAAATATTGTTGAAACAATCAATTCTCTTTCTACAGTAGCTAAAGAAGAAACAGAGATTGTTGAAGAATATTTGCATTCCATTCTGGATAAAATTTCAGATGG
The DNA here is from genome assembly GCA_934692295.1 of uncultured Candidatus Melainabacteria bacterium. Classification (GTDB taxonomy): domain Bacteria; phylum Cyanobacteriota; class Vampirovibrionia; order Gastranaerophilales; family Gastranaerophilaceae; genus Zag111. The sequence continues at coordinate 42,521 of CAKUTL010000010.1, read as the reverse complement.
TAATAAAATTAAAACTCAGAAATTTTTAAATCTTTCCGATTCTATTCAGAAACGCCTTGTCTATAATATTTTTATTGAAAATAATCTTGATTATACACGAGAAAAAATTCTGCAAATTTATGATTTTATCAAGGAAAATTCAACTTCAAAATCTGGTAAAACCTGTTCTCTTACAACTGATTTGTGGATTTTTACGAGCGAAAAATATATTGAAGTTATTGATAATTCTGTAGTTAACTTCCCATCAATCCATATTTCTCAAGAGGGAAAATATGAAACTGATATTGGAACTTTCGAAATCTCAAAATGTTCTAATGGGGTAAAAACATTCCCAAAAGATAGCGAAAGTGTAATTTATGTAGATTTGAGCGGATTAGATTTCGATTTTGAATTGAGAACAAGGCGTGATGGGGATTATATTTGTCCATACGGACTTGCTGGAAGTCAAAAGCTAAAAAAATATTTGAATGCAAAAAAAATTCCAAATCATGAAAAAGACGGATTGTTATTTTTGGCTCAAGGGAAAGAAATTCTTTGGGCTATCAATTTAGGAATTAGTGATAAAATAAAAGTAAAAACAATTCCGACCCACAAAATTACGTGGAAATCAATGGAAAAGAGGGGCTAATATGGAAGTTAAAGTAGAAGATTTAAAAGTTTTGTTTAGTGAAGAACAAATTCAAAAACGAATTAAAGAACTTGCAAAAGAGATGAATGCTTTTTATAATGGTGAAGATGTTGTAGCCATTTGTGTTTTGAAGGGTGCGGTGATGTTCGCAGTTGACCTCGTAAAGCATTTAGATATGCCATTGCAGATGGAATTCATCAGATTATCTAGTTATGGCTCAGCAACTTCTACTTCTGGAAAAGTTAACGCTGTTGATATAAAACTTCCTGATTTGAATGACAAAAATGTCTTGATTATTGAGGATATTGTTGATACAGGTTTGACTGCAAAATTTTTAATTGATTTTATGCACTGCAATTTCAATGCCAAGTCTATAAAATTCTGTTCTCTTTTGGATAAAAAAATTACAAGGAAAGTTGATATAGAACCGGATTATTATGGTTTTGAAGTTGATGACAAATTTGTAATTGGTTATGGCTTGGATTATGATGGATATTACCGTAATTTGCGATATATCGGTTATAAAGAAATGTAGATGAGGTTTTTGGATTGTACAAAAATGCAATAGAAAAAATCAATAAATTCTATGACCTTAATTTAAACTCTTCTTCTCGCAAAGAAGCTATTTTTGAGGTGTTGGAAGAAATTATTCCATTTTGGAGAGGGGCAATTTTTTATCTTTCTCCGGATAATTTATCCCTAGAATTTAGTAAGAATTTTGAAAAAATTGAGACAATTAAGATAAGTGAAAAATTGTCTGCAAAATTGTACGATACGACAGATGAAACTTTTAAACCTGATATAGCAAAACTTTTTAATACCCAAGAAGAACGCTTGCTTTGTGAAAAACTTGTTATAAAAGGGGCAGTATTTGGAATAATTGTTTTAGAAAAAGAAAATGAAGACTTTTCTTTTGATGAAAAACTAATCTTCAAAACTTGTGCATCAATCATTGCAAATTTGATTAAAGATTTAGAACTTTCAAAAGTCTTGAAAATGCAGGTTGAGGCATTGCAATCCGGAATAATTACTTCAAACAAAGCCTATGAAACGGTAAAAAAACAGAATAAGAAAATCAAAGAAAACGAAAAACAGCAAAACGAGTTTATTGCAAATATATCCCACGATTTGCGAACTCCTCTAAATTCTATTATTGGATTTTCAGAACTTTTGTCTAATAAAATTGTTGGTGAATTGAACGAAAAACAAAACGGTTATGTTGAAGATATAAAAATTGCGGGATTGAAACTTCTTGAAATGATAAATGAAGTTCTTGATATTGCAAAAATCGAGTCACATACGGTAAAACTCAATATCTCGGATATTTATGCAGATGTTTTGATAGATGAAGTTTGCAATATAATCAAACCGATTTCTGATAAAAAACATATTAGTATTTCAAAAAATATTGTAGGTGAAATTTTATTTAAAGGTGATTTTATAAAGTTACAACAAGTTCTTTTCAATATTTTAGGCAATGCTGTAAAATTTTCTCCGGAAAACTCAGAAATAAAAATTTCTGTAAAACGTAATCAAGATAACGTTGTCATAACAATAAAAGATGAAGGCATTGGAATTCCTAAAAAATATCACAAAAAGATATTTGAGAAGTTTTTCCAAGTTGAAAATTCAATGTCAAAAACAGAAGCATCAACCGGTTTAGGTCTTGCAATTTCAAAAGAATTTGTAAAAATGCACGGAGGAGAAATCTCCGTTGATAGCTCGAAAGGCAATGGTACAGAATTTACAATAACCTTAAAATCTGATTACCAAGGATAGTTTGCAGGCATTTTCCATCCATTTTTGTAAATTACTGCAGCACAACCTGAACCTATACCTGTTCTTTTTCCTCCTGTTGCACCTCCTCTTGTTCCTGTTTTGCTACAAGCACGATATACGCTGGTATTCTTTTTTGTTAAGTCTTCAACAGAATAAGAAACATGTGGCGTTCCGCAATTGTCGAAACTTCCTGGGTAAACTCCATTTGCAACTCCGTTAGATTTTGCTCCTCCGCAGAGGTTGTTGCTATTCATTACATAAAAGACAAATACATCTTTCCCTAGAGTATTTTTTCTACTTTTCCCATTTATATCCACGACAATTGATGTAAGATTATAACCATCAATTTTACTAAAACCAAAAATCATTCCGTTTGTTAAGACAAGGCTATATGGAACAGAATCAGTAACTTTTGTTCCTGCTAAATCGTAGTATCCGTTAAAATTTTCTGTTTTCCAACAACCATCAGACATTTTGGTACAAATTCTTGCAACTTTGAGGTATGGAGTAAAATATTTCTCTGCAAATTCTTGAATGGATAATGATGTATCTAATTCACCTGCTCCAGATTCGTCTGTGTCATACATAGAACTCCTAATTGCTTGATTGATGATTGAATCTGCTTCGATTAAACCTGTTACTGCTGAGTGTTTTTGTGCGTTAGCGATTAATGTCGGTATTGTCATTGCTGCAACCACACCAATGATTCCTAGTGTAATCAACACTTCAGCAAGTGTAAATCCTTTTGTTTTTCGATGAGCGAGTTTTCCCTCTCCAAGGGAGAGGGCTAGGGAGAGGGTTTGATTTCCTGCTAAAATATTCTGAAATTTTTGTATTATTTTTGTTTTGTTATGTAATTTTGTCCAGAAAACTTTTTTCATATCTCAACCCTTCTCTAATTTACAATGATAAATTTAATCAAAAATATCATTGTTAAATCTATATTATCATGGGTAATTATATTTTTCAAATTATTTATCATTATTATTTCATTATTTATTCTTCTGAAAATTATTAAAATATAACCAAGGAAGTAATATGAATATAAAAAAGTCTATCGGTAAAAGAATTAAAGAACTTCGAAAAGTTCGCCATCTGTCACAAGAACAGTTGGCGGAAAAAATAGATATAAATCAAAACGCACTTAGTTATATTGAAACTGGAGAAAATTTTTTCTCTGCTGAAACGTTAGAAAAATTGATTAATGCTCTTCAAGTTGAACCATCGGAACTTTTTGAAGTTGAACATTTTCAAAAAGATGAAGAGTTAATTGAAGAAATTGTTCAAATGTTGAGGGAAAACCCAAACAAAATAAAAGATATTTATAAAATTACTCGCAGCTTAGTTCTATAAAATGAATTTTTGTTGTATAATTTCAGCAGAAAAGGAGAGCCAAAATGGATCAAGAAACCTATATGAAAATAATGGGCTATGTCCCAACAGTTATAGAAGCTTCTTCTCGTGGAGAACGCTCTTTTGATATTTTTTCAAGATTATTGAGAGAAAGAATTATCTTTTTGGGAACTGAAATTGATGACGAAGTCGCAAACTCTGTTGTTGCACAACTATTGTTATTAGACAGTGAAAATTCAGAAAAAGATATTATGTTATATATTAATAGCCCTGGTGGTGTTATCACTGCCGGCATGGCAATTTACGATACAATGAACTTAATCAAGTCAGATGTTTCAACAATCTGTCTTGGTGAAGCTGCTTCAATGGGTGCATTTTTGCTTTCTGCAGGTACAAAAGGTAAGAGAATGGCTTTGCCTAGTGCAAGAATTATGATTCACCAACCTTTGGGTGGTGCTCAAGGTCAAGCTACAGATATTGAACTTGAAGCAAAAGAAATTCGTAGAATGAAAGATATGTTAATTGGAATTATGGCAGAAAATTCCGGACAACCTTTTGAAAAAGTTAAAGAAGATTGTGAACGTGATCACTATCTATCAGCATACGAAGCCTGTGAGTATGGCTTGATTGATAAGGTTGTTGAAAAAAGTCATTAATTATAATTATTAAGAAATATTAACAAAACGTCTGAAAACATGCAATTACTTGGGATTGCATGTTTTTATATATATGTAGGTTAGATAAAAACAAAATTAAAGGTTAGGTTAATTAAATTAAAAAGGTAGGTTAGTATTATGGGCTTATTTATGTTTACTGCTCGTATTAATAGCTTGATTCACATGAAGCTGAATACTGAGTACAAATTACAGAAAATTACCAAAAAACTTATGGATGTCCAACAATACGCTGCAATGGTAGGTAAAGGCGAAATTTCAATTGGCGATTTGTTGAGTTCTCCAAGTTCTATGATGGGAAGATCATTAGGTTACTTTGCTTGGGCACACAATAATTCATTGCAATATATGCAACAAAATGCTCCATATATGCAACAAATGTATGCACAACAAATGCAACAACAAAATCAAATGCAACAACAGCAAATGATGAACTTCATTCAAAGATCTTTGTACATTCAAGGTAGAGAACGTATGAAAGAAATTGAAACTAGAAACTTGAATGAAGAAGAAAAAAGAATTACTTATGAAAAAGAAAAATGTGAAACTTTATTGTCTGAAATAAATGAAGAACTTAAATCTGCTAGAGAAGCTCGTAAGCAGGGCATTCAAGATTTAACTCCTCACTATACCGGACTCGGTTAAACTGACTAACTAACTTATCCTCATATAAACTAACCCTAACCAATAAAAAAGGACTTGAAAAAATTTTTCAAGTCCTTTTTAGCATCTTAAATAATTTTAATAAAACTCTCTTTCCATGCTTGTCAAAATAAATTATCTGTTATAAGATAAAGTCATAAATAGTCTAACTGCCAAAAAACGCCCATGACGTAATAAGTGGTTTTTCCCCACAAGAATAAAGGTCAATCGGAGCAAACTTCATTTGGTAAGAGACGGGTAGATGGATACTCCGGAGCAAATCCGGCATTAAATAAGGAAGTCAACATAGTTGCGTCTTTGTTTGATGGCAAAAAGTTTCGGAAGTCCGCAAGTAGTAAAGGAAAATTATTATGACAATGACAGACCCAATAGCAGATATGCTTACAAGAATCAGAAACGCAGCAATGGTTTCTCACGAAACAGTTGAAATTCCTGCTTCAAAATTAAAAGTTCAATTAGCTAAACTTTTAAAAGAAGAAGGTTTCATTTCTGATTACGAAGTAAAAGAAGAAGGCAAATTCAAAGTTATTTCTATCACTTTGAAATATGATGCTAACCGCAAACCTGTTATTACAAAATTAGAAAGAATTTCTAAACCTGGTTTAAGACACTACTCAAAAGCTAAAAACTTACAAAAAGTTTTAGGTGGCTTGGGTGTAGCTATCGTTTCAACTCCAAAAGGATTGTTAACAGATAGAAAAGCTAGAAAAGAAAACGTTGGTGGCGAAGTTCTTTGCTACGTATATTAATACGTAACTTTTCAACAATTCGGATAAATTTTCCGAAAAAAGTGTTCGGGTTCAATTGGTAGAAAAGCCCGAAACTCAGTAGATATACCATAAGGAGAAATAAAAATGTCAAGAATTGGTAAAAAACCAGTTGAAATCCCTCAAGGTGTTGAGGTTAAAGTTGAAGGACAAGTTGTTACAGCTAAAGGACCTTTAGGAACAGAAGTTGTTAACGTTCGTCCAGAAATCGCAGTAAAAATGGAAGATAACCACGTTGTATTAACAAAAGTTGGTACTTCTCGTGAAACTGATGCTTTATACGGTTTGTCTAGAACATTGGTTGCTAACGCAATCCACGGTGTTAAAGACGGATTTGTTAAAAAGTTAGAAATCAACGGTGTTGGTTATAGAGCTCAAATGCAAGGTTCTACTTTGAATATGGCTTTAGGTTACTCTCACCCTGTTGATATTGTTCCTCCAGAAGGAATTACAATTACAGTTGAAGCTAACACAAAAATCACTGTTAAAGGTTCTAACAAACAAACAGTTGGTGATGTTGCAGCTTTAATTAGATCTAAACGTCCACCTGAAGTTTACAAAGGTAAAGGTGTTAAATACGAAGGTGAATACATCAGACGTAAAGCTGGTAAAGCAGGTAAAAAATAGGATTAAAATCCTAATTTTGAACTTGTTTCACTATTTTGCTCACATAATTCATATTTTGTGGGCGGTAACAAAATAATAAAGCCCGTATAAACCCTTGAAAGTGGTTATTCAAGAAGGTTTGGGTATGAAAGGACAATAAAATGATTAAACAACAAACAAGAAAACCATTAGTTCAAAAAAGACACAGATCAATCAGAGTTAAGATTTCAGGAACTTCTGAATTCCCAAGATTGGCTGTATATAGAAGTACAAAACACATTTACGCTCAATTGATTGATGACGTAAATCACGTAACAATTGCTTCAGCATCATCAAATGATAAAGATTTGAAAGAAAAATTATCACACGGTGGTAACATTGAAGCTGCTAAAATTGTTGGTGAATCAATCGCTCAAAAAGCTAAAAAAGCTGGTGTTGAATGTGTTGTATTCGACCGTGGTGGATTCTTATATCATGGTAGAGTTGCAGCATTAGCAGATGCAGCTAGAGAAGCTGGTTTGATGTTCTAATTTGAACAAAGATTTAATAATCTTGAACGAGTAGGGTTTGGAAAATCCAAACCCTACTCGTTTTTTATGTTTTTCCCTCTCCTCTCCTTGAGGAAGAGCAGTGTGTAAAAGACAATCTCGCATGACAAATTCTCTTAAGGGGTTCGGGGGCGTAGCCCCTGATGACTCGAGCTATTTAATCATTCGTGTTTTTCTTTTTCGGTTCTACTTTTTCTTTTTTCATCGACATAAAAAAGAAAAAGTGAACAGTTATTTTAAATCGAATTAGCAAATAAGACCAACATTTTTATTAAATATGTTTTTCTAAATTAGAAATAATTGTAGATTTTGGCATTAAACCAGTCATTCTTTCAACTGCTTCTCCTTGCTTGAAAACTAAGAGGCTAGGAAGTCCGCTGATCGAATATTCTTTTGCAATATTTATGCAGTTTTCAACATTAACTTTTACAAATTTAACCTTATCATCATAGTCTTTTGCAATTTCTTCTATAACTGGACCTAATTTTCTGCAAGGTCCACACCAAGTAGCCCAAAAATCAACCAAAACAGGAACAGGAGAATTGATTACTTCTTGTTCAAATTGTTCATCTTTTATTTCTATAACATCTGCCATAATATTCCCCCATTGCTTAACTAACGCTTCATATTCTAACACGGAAAAAATTTTTATGCTATTATCTTTATAGGACTAATTAGGACAGATAAATGGCAAGAAAAAAAGTAATAGAGATAGTTTTAGACACAGAGACTACGGGATTGGATTATACAAGAGAAAAGATGGTTGAATTCGCCGCTCTTCGATTGGAAAATGGAAAGATTAAGGATGAATTTCAAACTCTTATTAATCCAGAACAACATATTAGAAAATCAAGTATAGCAATTCATGGAATTACTCCAGATATGGTTGAGGATGCTCCAACAGAGGCAGAAGCCATGCCAAAAATTTTGGAATTTATTGGGGATTATCCGATTGTTGCTCATAACGCAATTTTTGATTATACCTTTATCAACGAAGCATCAAAGCGTGTTTTTGGTAAAGAAATTTCAAATGAAAGAATTGATACACAACAAATGTTCAAGGAAGTTTATCCGGAACTTGATGCTCATGGTTTGAACGCTTTAACTGAAAAATTTAAGGTTGAATTAAAAGATCACCATAGAGCAATGGGTGATACAATGGGTTTGGCTTTGGCTTATCCAAAGTTGAAAAAATTGTATTTGCAAAAGTTTGATTGGGAAAATAAACAACTTGATAATGTTGAATATTTGTTTGAAAGATTTTTAAGAATTCAACAGACTGTAACTACTTTGCAATCAGAATTGCAGGATTTGAAGTCTGTTTTCAAATTGTATTTTGAACAAGGAGGAAAACCAATTACCTCTCAAGAAGGTGATATGCTTATTTATAACTCAAAACAAAGTTTTGGTTATGATTTCAACACTATAAAACCTATATTAGAAGAAGTTGGAGCTTTAGAAAAAGCTACAAAATTGAATACTGGATTTATAGATAGATTGGTTCATGGTCATAGCTTGGATGAGGAAAAACGAGAAATCATCAAGAATGCAAGACAAGAATTAACAGAAACAAGAAATATTCAAGTAATTAGGAATAAATAATAGGAAATAGGAGAAAAAACTATGTTAAAAAAATTAGGGGCATTCTTTAAAGAGCCTCCAATTGCAGAACCTATTCAGGATCAAGAAAAAGTTGATTCTATGTATAAACATTGGCGTTTAAGAATTTTTTACGCATGTTTCATAGGTTACACAATTTTTTATTTATGTAAAAAGAACATTGCAGTTGCTCTTCCTGGAATCATGGAAGAATTTCACTATTCAGCAACTGAATTAGGTTTGTTAGGCAGTTCACTTTATTTGACTTACGGTATTGGTAAATTTGTAAATGGTGTTTTGGCTGACGGATCTGACGTTAGAAAATTTTTCCCAACAGCACTTTTGATGACTGCAATTGCAAACATTTTATTTGCATTAGCACCAAACTTTGTAAGTATTTTGGGCTTGAGTGCAAAAATGTCAGCAATGGTTTTATTGTGGACATTGGCTTTTCTATGGGGTGTTAGCGGATGGTTCCAATCTGCTGGTTTCCCTGCAGTTGCAAAGAGTTTGACTTATTGGTATTCAAATTCTGAGCGTGGTACAAAATGGTCATTGTGGTCATGTTCTCACCAAACAGGTACTTTCTTAAGTTTTATTTTGGCAGGTCATATTGCTGCACACTTTGGCTGGAGAGCTGCATTTTTAGTTCCTGGTGTTTTAGCAGTAATAACTGCATTGTGGTTATTTGACAGATTACGTGATAGACCTCAGTCTTTAGGACTTCCGGATGTTGAAGTTTACAGAAATGAACCGGTTAAAGAACAATCTGCTGATGCTAAAAAAGAAGAAGACGAAATGTCTTACGTTCAAATCTTCAAAAAATATGTTTTGTGTAACAAAACTCTTTGGTTGTTGGCAATTGCATATATTTTTGTTTACATTATCAGATTCGGTGCTGAAGACTGGATGATTATGTATTTGAAAAATGCTAAAAACATCAAACTTGAAGATGCAACAAACATGATTGCTTCATTACCTTTAGTTGGTATTTGCGGAACTGTTTGTGCAGGTTTGATTTCGGATAAATTGTTCAAAGGTAAAAGAGCTCCGGTTAACTTGTTATACTTAGTTGGTGTAATTTGTGCCGTAATTGCTTTGAAATTCAACACAATTCCTGCATTGAACTATGTAATTATCGGCTTACTTGGGGCATTCACTTATGGGCCACAAATGATGATTGGCGGACTTTGTGCAGTTGAATCAAGTTCTAAGAAAGTAGCATCTGCTGCTTCTGGATTTACCGGAACATTTGGTTATATCGGTGCATTTTTATCAGCAACAGGAACAGGGTTCTTGGTTGATAAATTAGGCAAAAATGGTGTTCAAAACTGGGATGGTGCAATCTATTTCTGGTTGGCATCTGGTATAATTTGTTTCATTATTTGTGCAATTTTGGCAATTGATGAATACAAAAAAGATTCTAAAAAAGCATAAAATTTGATTGAATCTATATTTGAAAAGACAGAGATATTTATCTCTGTCTTTTTTATTTTCTTTTGTAAATATGGTTTTTCATGTTATTTGTAACGAAATGTAAAACTGGATTTCAATAGCCTGGAATCCAGTTATAATGCCTTATATGATATGATATGATATGATGTGGTGGGGTGGGGCAATTATCATTTGGGAAAATTTTTTAATAATTTGTACACGAGTTTCAAGTTATTAAAAGGAGACAAAAATGGGCGATGATTTTAAAGTTCTTGGAGGTTTAAAATATTATCCTTCTCAAGTTGAAAAAGCAGAAAAACTATCTGGTAAGAAGTACCGATTAACATTTAAAACAGGTGATGTTATAACTTATCCGGAACAAAAAGACTTTGTATTGACTGGCAAAGCTACAGTAAAAGAGTATATGGACGGAGAATATGCTATAAAAAAATACACTCTTGATACGAAATCAGGTTCTACTGTTCGCTTTGATATTGGTTGGGTGCATGATGCAAAAAGTGCTCATAAAGCGGAGCAGGATGAAATTTATGTAAAAAGTTTGGGTAAGGGGGATACCGTTCCAAGAAACGCATCAATTACGCAAACTAGGGAAAAATTTGGTTTAATATATGATGATAACAGGTTTGATATTTCAAATGTAATGGGTGCAACATTTACATCTACAAAGAAAAATGTTTCTAAGGTATGTTTGGATAATAGTACTGATTGTACGATAAATTTAGGTGCAAATGATAGTAAATTTTATGGTGATGAAGTTTACTATATGGATGGAAAGAAGAATAATAAATCTATTCTAGATAAAAATGATAAGGAATATCAGATACCTAGAGGAGCTTATTTCCCCGGTATTAGTTATTATATTAATCGTTAAAATGTAAGGAAGATATTCGGGTTCTATTTTTCTAGCAAGCAAAACAAATTATTTGATTGTTTTGCTTGCTATGATAATTGATTGTTTAACTGTTTTATTTGTAGGTCGGCTTTACTAAGCCGACATTGAAAAATTCTTCATACTGAGAGAAGCGAAAGAGCTTTGACTAAACGCAGGGACTATAGCTGAATTGTCATTCTGAGCAAAGCGAAGGATCTCTAGCTTGGGTGTTTAGATAGAGATTCTTCGGGAAAATTTGCTAAAGAGTATTACATCCCTCACTGCTTATCCCTCAGAATGTCGGAATTGTTAAACTGTTTCCCTCTCCGATGGGAGAGGGTTAATCTAAACTGCAAAAGATTCTGAAACGAATTCAGGATCTTTTGCGTTAAATTCTCTTAGTTCTTCAGTTATTAATTTAGCCCAAAGTGATATAGTTTTTCAAAGATTCCATTGCTCGATTTGCCATCATTTCGCCTTTGAGTTTTTTATTTTTACGTTCTTTTTTTGGTAATTCAACGGGTGGAACTATTCCCCAATTTGAGTTTATTGGTTGGAAGTTTTTGTGTTCGGGGTTTGTAATATAGTGGGTCAAAGCTCCGAGCATTGTGTCTAATGGGAGTTCTAATAATGGTTCTTCATTTAGAAGTTTTGCCATATTTATCCCTGCCAAAAGTCCTGAGGCGATTGATTCTGTATAACCCTCAGTTCCAGTAATTTGACCTGCAAAGAATAAATCTTTTCTTTCTCTTGTTTGTAGAGTTGGAGAAAGTAAGTTTGGAGAATTGATGAATGTGTTTCTGTGCATAACTCCATATCTTACTATATTTACATTTTCAAGTCCTGGAATTGATTGTAGTAGTTCTTTTTGAGCACCCCATTTTAAATTGGTTTGGAAACCTACGAGGTTGAATAGTGTTTTTGCGGAGTTGTCCTGACGTAGTTGAACAACTGCGTAATTTTTTTCGCCTGTTCTTTTATCTATTAACCCGATTGGCTTCATTGGTCCAAAGCGAAGGGTGTCAACTCCACGAGAAGCTAAAACTTCAATAGGTAAACAGCTTTCAAAAAATTTAGCACCTTTTTCAAAGTCGTGTTGTTCAATGCGTGGGGCATTAATCAATATATTATAGAACTTTTCATATTGTTCTTTGTTCATTGGGCAATTGATGTATGAAGCTTCGCCTTTGTCATATCTGCTTGCCCAAAAAGCTATATCAAAATTTATACTGTCTATTTCAACAATTGGTGCAATAGCATCAAAAAAGTGTAAATATTCGCTTTTCGTAAATTCTTTGATTGAATCCGTAAATTTAGAGCTTGTTAATGGCCCAGAAGCTATGATTGTTGGAGTGTTTGGGATTTTAGTAACTTCTTCTCTGATTAGATTGATATTGGGATTTTGTTCAATTCTTTCGGTTACTGTTTGTGAAAATTTGTGCCTGTCAATTGCTAATGCGTTTCCTGCTGGAACTTGGCAGGCTTTAGCTATTTCAATAAGTTCTCCGCCTAAGATTTCCATTTCGTGTTTAAGGAGTCCGCTTCCGTTTGTAATATCGTATGAACCAAGACTATTAGAGCATACAAATTCTGCACAATCTTCTGTTGTATGAGCCCCTGTTTTTACGCAAGGACGCATTTCGTATAAATTTACTTTAAATCCTCTTTTTGCAAGTTGTAATGCGGCTTCTGAACCCGCTAAACCTGCACCAATTACATTAACTTCCATTCCAGTAGTGTAGCGTGGATATGGAGTTCTGTCAAACGAGAGAAATTTATTTTTGTTACGAAATGTTATAATTGTAGTAAAACACTTGAAATTTTTTTAACGATTAAGTATAATAAGTACACTTGTTCTAAAAGTTTGGTCGTTAAATGTAAAACTTTTGAAACATTACCCAAGAAAAATGGCAATTTAGAAAGATTTGTTGTTTTTTTTATTTTGTAGAAGATTTTAAATTAGTAGGGATTATGTCAGTACAACCAATCATACCAAGTATAAATACCAAGAATAATAATGTGCAAAAAATAAAAGCTGTAAACCCAAATGTTAATCATAACAATAACAAGGTTGCTTTTACTGGTGGAAACATGATTGTTTCTACAATGGATTTCATTGAAGCTGGAGGCTACGCTGCTTCATTTATTATCCAAGATGGTCTTGGTTTTATTGCACCTCGTGTTGGTAAGGGTTTAGTTCGTGGCGGAAAGAAAAAACGTGACGAAGATGGCAACGTTATCATGGACGAAAATGGTAAGCCAAAACGTGAATTGAACTGGGCTTACGCTCGTAAAGAAGGTTTGCGTGAACTTATAACTGGACCTAGTGCGTTTGCTATTCCATATGTTCTATTAAAATCTATCAAAAAACATTCTGGTACTGGTAACAACGTAAAACTCGATTACCTAGATAGTTTACAGTCGAATTTCACTAAGTTCGCACAAGAGAATGCCGAGGCAATCAAAGCTGGTAACGCAGACAAAACAGCATTCTACAAAGATGTATTCTCGGAAGTTATTGAAAATACAGTAAATACAGATTCTAGAATTAAAGAATCTGAAAAAATGACTAAAGCCGAAATTGAACAAGCAGCCGAAAAATTAACTCAAAGACAACTTAAGATTGAAGAAATCTTGTCTGATAACTCTCTCAATAAAAAAGCTAAATCACAAAGTATAAAAGATCTTGGCGGTACCGTAGAAGATGAATTTATGCGTTTGATGAAAAATAGAGTTGGCGGTACTGTTAACGAAATGGGTGTTAAAATCACTTCTTCAAAAGGTAAATTGAAAGGTGGTAATATTGCAGATTTAGCTAACGCAATGCGTGATTATTTTGGTGATGCAGCCAACAATGTAAAAAAAGTTTTGACAAAAGATGCTACTTCTTCTATTGAAGATGCTGTAAAACACTTTACAAGCAGAAGAATGGGTACAAGAGTATTTACAAACTTAGGTTTGTTTGGTGCGGTTGCTGCATTCTATACTCAAATCCCTAAATTATACAACATGGGTTCAAAGGGTAAGAACTTGGCTTTTGCTGATGAAGATGAAGCAGATGCACCAGTTCAAAATCAACAAGCTAATAAAGCAGAAAAAGCCGATGAAAAGAAAAAAGATGTAGCGTTCACTGGTGGCATGGCTGGCTTTATGGAAAAAGTTGGTGATAAAGTTATCAACGGAAAACATGCAAAATCTATTTCTGATATTTTTGAACTTCACGGACCAATCATCTCTGGTACAGCAATGCCTGTTTTATTATATGGTTTCTGTATTCCTCCAAGACTTCACAATGCCTCTGATAAATATGATTACGGAGAAATCGTTGTTAGAGATATGACAGCCTTCACTGCGTTGTTATTTGGAGCAAAAGCTCTTGCCAGATTGTTCTCTGACGGATTTACTAAAGTTACAGGTCTTGCATTGAACAGTAAGACTGAAGGCGGAAGAAATGTATTCCAAAGAACTCTTGATTACTTGAATCCTAACGATACACACCATAGTATCTTGACAAGTAAACAATTGATGTCTAAATACACTAATATTGAAGATTATAAAGGCGGTATTAACGGCTTTATGGACTTCATTGAAAATAGTGGTGGTAATATCAAAAAAGCATTCAAAATAGATAAAAATATTCACGCTACTGTTAGTGAAATCGTTCAAAATATCAAAGGAAAATCTTATGCTGATGCAACTTCTGCTGAAATTCGTGAAGCATTGAAGATTGCAAATGAAAATAAAGACGAATTAATCAAGAAATTGTATAAGTCATTTGATGGTAAGAACGGTTTGTTGAGTAGAGCAAAAACATGTAACTCTACATTTGGTTTCTTATCAACAATCGTATTTGTTCCGGGATTGATTATGTGGCTTACTGATTTCTGCGAAAAAATGACAGAAAAACGTAAGGCTCAAGAAAAAGCTCTAGCAGCAGCCAATGCTGGAAGTGTTGATAATAATGCTTCTCAAAAAATGGAAGTAAAAGCTGTTTCAGCAAGTAACATTTCAACAAATGCTCCAACAATGGCAGGTTTTTTAAAAAAGTAATGAATGATTTTAAATAATTAAAAATGCGGAAACAAATTTTGTTTCCGCATTTTTTTTATCTTGTATTAGAATTGCTTATTCAACAGCTTCAATTAAAGCATTGATGTCTGCAACCATTGCGTCTGGGTCATATCCGTGAACTTTTGCACCAGCTTCTAAGTTTTCAAATCTAGCTGCTGCACAACCAAGACAACCTAAACCATATCTGTGAAATACTTCAATGCTTTCTGGGTGTTTTTGTGCGATTTCTAAAATATTCATTTCCTTTGTAACTTTTTCTGCCATAGTGTTATCTCCTTTTTGACTTTTTCTCAATTTCCATTAAAAATATTATACACAAAAAAAGAAGGAAGTGTATATGTTGGAATTGTTAAAGTTTTTTATTAAAGATGAAGTCCCTGCCGTTGGTTTGACAAGATTTAAGGACAAAAAAGAAAAAAGTTTCGACTATGGTGAACCTCCAAAATTGAATTTTAATCGACCAATTTTTAAGCCAAATTACAGTAATAATTTCTTTTTAATGTAATTCGGGTTAATATTCCTTAACAATATGCTATAAATTAATCAATTTTTGTTCCAAAATATACTTAAATAATATGTAAGGGAAAAATTGAGGCGTTTATGGCTGTTGATTTAGGGAAAAATTTAATTTCATCTTTCTTGGGGCTTACTGGCACTCGGAGTGTTAATGCTTCTAAAGCTGTTGTGGCTCCAAAGGCTTATAAAACTGCTGGTTATGCAGCTATTCCATATGAAAAAGCACCTGTAATAACGGATACTGTTCCTACAAAAAATCCTGATGGAACACCTTTATTGGCTGGTTATTATACTCCATATCGTCTTGATTTGCTTGCTTAATTATTAACCCATAATATCAAGTTTGCCTCCTTTATATGAGTTTGAAACGTCTGGGTGAAACGGATTGTTTCCACTTTTTTGCATTTGATTTATAAAATCAAATGAGCTTTTTTGTGCCAAGTTTGAATTCTGTGTTTCAAATAACTTGACCGGCTGTACTGCATAGGTGTATTGTCGTTGTACTTCGTCAATTTTGTTAAACATAATTAATCTCTCTCAAATTAATAAAGTAATTTAATTTGAGGCTTTTTCAATTTTTGAAAAAAGATTTACAAACTTAATGTTTTTTCTGTTTGGAGGCAGTAATTTAAAAATCAGTTTTTGTTGATTTATTACTGATCACTTTCGTGGTGGTCTTTGTCTTTCATAAGTTTTGCAAAGTCAGAAGGCTTAATGCTTTGAACGAAGTTTTTAAACTCTTCTGCTTCTTCAGCATCTTTGGCACTGTCAGTTGAAACAGAACCGTTAGAAAGAACGTTTGCAGTAACATAAATTGGAGCGTCTATTCTGATAGCAATTGCGATAGCATCAGATGGTCGAGAATCAATTTCGATTTCTTTCCCTTCTGAATCTTCTAAAAAGATAGTTGCGTAGTATGTTTCTTTTTCAACATCATTGATTTCAACTTTGCTAATTTTGTAACCTGTTTTTTCGATAATGCTGATTATCAAATCGTGTGTCATAGGACGGGTTACAGATAAGTTTTCTATTTTTCGGATTATAGAACTGGCTTCTGCAGAGCCAATCCAGATAGGCAAAGCACGTCTGTTTTCTTTGTCGTGAAGGACAACGATAGGAGAACCAGTTCTTGTATCAAGGGCAATACCCATAACTTTCATTTCAATCATAATAAAATAAACCTCTCTAATAATATTACTAACATCTTATTCCAATCAATTATAATGGTCAATAGTTAGGATAGTGGAGAAAATGCAGAGATTTGAGGGTGGAATGAATAGGAAATTGAAATAGGTATTTACGAAAAAAAATATTTATGGTACAATAGATTTTGTAATCCGCAAGGCGGAGAATGATAACTAAATACGATTTATCTTGGAGAAGTGGCCGAGTAGGCTTAAGGCGGCACCCTGCTAAGGTGTTGTATGGGGTTACCTGTACCGTGGGTTCGAATCCCACCTTCTCCGTTTTTTAGTCGGAACTTAGAGAATAAGTGAAGATAGAATTTACAAAAACCGCCTCAATAGGGCGGTTTTTATTATAACTATAACTAGACACTTAGTTTAATAATGTCTGAAATTTAAAATAATAAATTTTAAAACTGCCATCTTTTAAGTAAAGAATAATATAATGCAGGTTGAGCTACAAGTTTTAGAAAAATTGCGGTAAGCAGTTTTTACTTACTAAAGGGATTAAAACAATTTTTGTTGAATATTATTTTCTAAAAATGATTTTTGGCTGCTTTGTTGGATTTCATCTGTCGGTTTAAGATTCCCTAAAATCATCAAATCATTTGGATTATGTTTTTGGTAATTTTCTTGTGCTATTTGAGGATTTTGATTTGCATAACAATATTTACACCCATTAGGGCAAGTGTCATAATCTCCGATATTTCTATTTTCCATACAACGACAGCCTTGTCTGTTACCTGAATGTCGAATTTTTTTAAAAGTAATACCATTTGCCTGACCTAAAATATCAGAAGTCATGCACCCCGATTGCAAAACCCCATATTGTTCAAGATTTTCAACTGTTGCACAAGTTTGAATTATCATATTGTATTTCTTCGCTATTGTTCCGATATTTTTTGCTATTTCATTTTTATCAATTTCAGTCAATGTGATAATTTCAGGCATATTTATTTTTAATTTCTTGTACATTTCAACAAAGCTAAAAATACATCTGTCAATATATGGTGAAAGTCTTTCGGACATATAATCAAATGTTTCATAGTGAACTTGTTTAGTGTATTTTTCGGTCAAAAGAATCGGGTCATATCGCCACGCAATTCTTTGTTTGCCCACAATTTGGGATAATTTAATAAGAGTTTCAATACTGGCATCTATACTTGGAACATTTGGTTCAACATCCTTGCCATAAGCAGTAATTGTATAGTGAAAATATGTGTTAAATTTATCGGTAATTTCTGTTAATCTGTCTAAAATCGGTTCATAATTTTTGGAACAAAATACAACGCAATCAAGAACTTTTGGGTCTAGTTCGTATCTTGTTACTTTGTTTTGAAACATTGGATTTCTGGAATAAACAAAACCTTCTTCAAACCTTTTCAAAAGCCAATCTGAATAATATTGAACAGTATCTGTTCTTGAACCTGTGTTGATTATCATTTTATACTTTTATTCCTGATTAAAAAGGGGCAAGATTGCCCCTTTCAATTTTAGCACAATTCAGCATCGCCAAGTCCAAATTGTTCCAAGCTATTAGATTTTGCTTGAACACAAATATATTCCAAATCAGTTTTTGCTTCCATTGTTCTTACGGCATTTGGAAGAACTTTTACACAACTGCCTTCTTTTATTTCAACAACTTCATTATCTAGAGTCATTGAACCTTCGCCCTTTAAGAAAATATAAACTTCTTCATTTTGCTTGTGTTTGTGATTGAATGGCAATTTTACTCCGGCAGGCATTGCATTAACTGAAATTTCACAACTTGTTAAGCCTAGTAAATCATGCAAAAACGCTTTGCCGTTTTCATAATTTTTACCAACTTCACTAATTTTTCCGATTTCTGCGTTTTTAAAGTTTGTCATAATGTTTTCTCCTTTCGTTAGACGTCTAACTATTATTGTAAAAATTTTTTATTTTAGTACTTTTCTTAAAAGTTTCTCTATTAATTCAGACTCTTCTTGAGATAAATTTTTGTATAACATTTCATTTAATTCCTCTGAAATTTTTTCAAATATCACTTTAAAATCTTCACCTTTTTGCGTTAAAACTATATTTGTACAACGACTATCTTCATCAGAAGCTTTTCTTTTTAAATATCCTAGTTTCTCAAGTTTATCCACCAGTACAGTTACCGTCGGTTTTGTTCGATGAATACAATTTGCGATATCCTTCATTGTCATTTTACCATTCTTGTAAAGACAAAAAAGGATATCACCATGACTTGGTACAAGTCCTTTTGCACCGTTATTTTTTAATTCTTCAATAATATAACGGTTTCCTTTTTCATGGATTTTAGATATTAGAGATAATATAGCACTCATATAATTATTATAGTTAGATATCTAACTATTGTCAAGAGCTTTTTTACATTATTACATTTTTTTAGACATGGAAGCTGAAATAAACCCCAATAATACTGACCTTTTCCCCAATAGCTTTCCTTTACATATTTATAAATCTATCCTTCTCTTTATAACCGCCTCAATAGGGCGGTTTTTATATTAGTTATTATCTAATGAATTTCTAATAATTTGAGTTCTTACTGCAAATATTTTTGATTTTAAGAAGTCATTTTTTTCGAATTTATCAAGTTTATTCAAAATTGCCATTTTGTCACCAAAAGAATAATCTTCTTCTTTTACAAATTTTATTTTATGTAAAAGTCTGTCATTGACATTGTAATCATTCTTTGCAATAAGTTCATCTGCTTCTGCCATAATTCTATCATTTGGAAGTAAATGCAGATAGCTCGCTAGATGTTCTTCAACTTCTGGTAATACATGTTTTTTAGCAATTTCATAGTATTCTTCAAGTACTTTTGGTCTAATTTCACCTTTGGGTACATCCAAGTCGTCAATGTTTTTTTGTACTTGACGAGTTCTTGCTAATAATGGAATTTCATTCATTAATACTGTTTGAGTTGTGGGATCATTGCGTTTCATCAAAATCTCAAAGTATTTTTTAGCAGAGTTTTCTGGCAGATATTTCAATGCGTAACCAATGCTGGTATCTGCAAGAGGGTTTTTGAATTTTAAACATTCTTCCACAAATTTTTCTTTGTGTGGCAAGTGTTTTATACTCAATGCAAGACCTGCTTGAATTTGTTTTATATCCCCTCTTTTAGGATAATGACTCCAACGATACCATTCAAGGGTTCTAAATCGTAATTCTGTATTCTTTATATGTGTTTGAATTCTTTGAGCAATTTTACTTTCATTTTTTACTCTGTTTACAACCCTTACTCCGCCTGGGTCAATACTATAACCGTAAACCTTGTTATGCCCAGAATAACCCATAACTTCATCGGTTAATTTTAACCCATCATTGTATTCATTGATGAGGTTTTTGGGGGGCTTAATGTCTTTATCAATAAATTTGCTTAGGAAATATCCGTGCTCAATATTTCCCCAATAGAATTTGCCTCGTTGAGTATTTTGACCATGTTTCTCTTTCCAATATGTCAAAATGTTTAATTCTGCGTAATTGCCGTGGCTTTTGTATTTGTGCCATTCTGGGGATTTATCAACTAAGTGGAACACTCCAAAAGTTAATTCTTCTCCTGTTTTTTTATCTTTTATCCCTTCAAGTTTAAAAGCTTTTTTGTATTCTCCTGCTCCGAGGAATTTAATGTCGAAGTTGTCCTCTTTTTTTAATATCCCAAATTTGACAAACATATTTTTCAACTTCTCAACAGCAGATTTTGGGCGTCTGTTAGTATATTCATCTGACGGTCCTTGTATGCTTGGGCGAAATTCCCTAATCTCATCAGATACTTCATCAAAAGTTTTGTATATTTCGTGTATATTTTCGGTTCTTTTAGTTTTTGGTAATGCATAAAATATTACAGGTGGAAGCTCTCCTGCATAGGTGTTTTTAGGTTTTTTCCCTTGTAAAATTACACTAATATCTTTTTTCCCATCAATATAAATTCTCTTTTTAAGAATTTTAGTCATTCCATTAAAGTTGGGCGAGTTGTTAGTTTTTTCAACACGCATTTATCTACTCCTAATTTCACTATACAAAATATTATAACATCTGTGAATTTATATTTTGCTATTTTTCATTGGAATTGTTAATTTGTATGACAAGATAAATGATAAAATAGAGGGTTTAAGATTACAGCTCTGTAAATGAAGCTATGTCTTTTCTGTATTTCATTCCCTCGCAGGTTATTTGTTCAAGGTCTTCGTACAAATATTTTTTTGCTCTTGAAAGAGTTGATGCCGTGCGAGTAATGTTGAATACTGCCCCTTTTGCTTTTGTAAATATCTTTTCATCTGATTTTTGAATATTTATAAATTGAATATTTTCAATATCGTCAATATTTTCTAGCCCCTTAATCGCTTTAAAGCCTTGTCTTGCAAGGGTTATTGCAGAAATTGAGGTCATATCATTCATTTTTATTTGCTCATATTCATCTGCAAAAAATCCGTTGATACAAGCTGTGAAAATGTCTAGCAAGTTATCTTCGCACAAGTTCAAAATTGCAGTTGCATCGTGTTCTTGCAAAAATGGCTTGAATTCGGATACATAGAATTTGTCTTCTCCTGTCTGGGTGCATTCAACACCCAAAATTCCCATATAAGAATCGCCTTTACGCTCCAATGAGGACAATGTATTTTGAACAATATTTTCAATTCGCTGAATAGCAATTTGAGAAACTCGATAATCTGGAGCAAAGCATCCAATACCGTTTGTCAAAATTCCGCCATCGCCTTCTTGAGTGAATTTGTAATTTGCACAAGAGGTTAGAGGAACTGCACTATAGCCGTCTGTTACAAAATAAACCGTAAAACTGTTTCCATAGGTAAATTCTTCTATCAAAATATCCGTTTCATTTTTGTTAAATAGATTGGTCAAATATTCAGATGCTAAACTTCTTGTGGGGCAAACAAGCCTGTCGTCAATGATAGAAGAATATTCTTTGCATTTGATTGTTATAGGATAAGTTGCATTTTTTAGAAAATCTTCCGCCATCTGAATTTTATCAAATATCCCAAATTTTGAGGTTTGGG
Organism: uncultured Candidatus Melainabacteria bacterium; assembly: GCA_934692295.1. Classification (GTDB taxonomy): domain Bacteria; phylum Cyanobacteriota; class Vampirovibrionia; order Gastranaerophilales; family Gastranaerophilaceae; genus Zag111. The sequence continues at coordinate 20,786 of CAKUTL010000010.1, read as the reverse complement.
CGTGAATTTTATATAAAAATTTCTTTCCGATTGTATTGTTTGTGGCAATTGAGCAAGCGTTTTTGGTTGGTCCAAAAATATTTTGTCCGTTGGATTGGAAAAACGATACAATATCTGATTTTAAAGCCTTTTCAGATGTTGGAATTGTTAATTGAATATTATTTCCCAGTGCAAATTTTAAAAGCCCTGTCGAATCTTCTTCTCTAATATCTACATTGGTGTAATTTGGAGAATCAATTCCATTTCCTGGAGCTATGTAGATTTCTCCTGTTTGTTCGTATGTTTTTAACTTTTTTGCTAAAGCACAAGGTACACTGCCTTGTCCGATTATTAAAATATTTTTCTTTTCTATTTCAGCCATATTGAAATTATACTACACAAAACGGATGATTTTTGTTAAGTTATTTTAAATTTTTAGGATTTAATGTGTTATAATTATGACAAAAGAAGATTCATGATTAAAACTACAACAAGTAGAGAGGTTATTAACTAAATGGCAGGTATTGTAAATTTTTTATCAAATGTATTTCAAGCTCCGGCAGGTGTAAATTCACCATCTCCAGTTGTACGTCAATCTTCTGGTACTAATCCTTATAGCAACAATCCGTTTGTGAATTATAACGGAAATAGCTTTTCATCTCGTTTTTATGCTCAAAATAAACCTGTAAAAGGCGGTTATTTTGCGGGCTATTACAACGGAAAACAAAACATTGTCGGCAGACGTTTGTTTATTGAAGTTTAAATTTTAACTAAGTTGGGTTGAGATGATTTTTTCTGCATATTCCGTCTCATCTAGTGGAAAGGCTATTGTGTCGTTTAAGAATTCGCTTTCTATAAAACTTTTAGGAAAGTTTTTCCATAGTTGAAGCAAGGTTAAATTTTTTGCCCAAAGTTTTTGTTTTATCTTTTCATTGTTTGGTGAAAAAGGGTAGCAGTATGGGATTTTACCATCTTTTAACGTTGTTGGAATATTGTTGTATTCATCAAAAACTTGAGCGTATTGCTTAAATAACCCAATCCTTTTGCGTTTTTCTTTTTCTAAATCAATATTTCCCATTTCTTGTTCAACTTTCGGAGAGATTATTTTTATATCTTTTTGAGAGTCTAAAAATAATTCGTTTTTTAGAAATTTTTCATAATTTTTTTGCATCGAAATCGGGGTTAATTCTATTTCATCTGTTTGAAATTCTTGTTCTAATATTTTAGAGGTGAAAAGATATGCCCCATTTTGAACATTGAAAAACTTTCGCAACGAATTAAATGACGCTAAACCCAACGGCTCAGCGAAAAATCCTTGAGAATTATCTATAATAAGATTTGGATATTTTTTAGCTAAAAGTTTGCAATTGTCTGAATTTATTCCGAAGTAGTTTGTGTAGAGAATGAACGAATCTTTTGTAAACTCTTCTGTTGGTAAAAAATCCCTACCGATGTGGTAAAAATTTACTTCGCAATTTTCTTCTCTAACGGCATTCCAAACAACAGGGCAAGTGTAATACGGTAGAAAAATCTTATTTATTCCGTACGCTTTACATATGTACTTTAAACAATTTCTTGCTAAATTTAATTTTATTATATCCATTGTTTATTTATTGAATTCTAAGAACAATGCTTTTAACAATTCTTGACCTTTTAACATTGTTTTGTAGTCAACATATTCTCTTGCAGAGTGCATATTGCAAACAGTTGCAAGCCCTAAAAGATATGGTGAAAATTTTTCGCCGTTAGCGTTTGTTCTGTTTGCGTAGATGTGAGTTTCGGCTCCTGCGTGGAATGAAGAAATTTCCGGCTCAATGCCTATTTCTTTAGCAACTTTTGAGAACAAGTTTGGCATAAACTCATCATCATTTTTTTCAAACATTGGCATTTTTTCGGTAAATGTGATTTCTGCGGTTGCAATGCCTTCATATTGTTTATTGAAAGCATTTGCTGCTTCTTGCATAAGAGCGATAAGGTCGTTTTCTTTTTGTTTGTTAGAACTTCTGATTGAATAAGTTGCACGGCCTTCTGTATTGATAACATTTGTTACGTCTAGGTTCCCAGAAGTTATTCCTCCTAAGTTGCAAGAAGTTATAACTTGATTATCTTCAGAATAGAAAACTCCTTGTGGCATTTCTGAAACTAAATCGGCAATGAGTTTTGTTGCATTTTCTCTTGTCGGATCTCCAATGTCGTTTCCTGAGTGTCCGCCTTTAGGTGCTGTAACTTTTAAATCGACAAGTACATAACTTGCACCTGAGATTAGACATTGACCTAGGGCATCACTATCTAATACAAGAGCATATTTGGATTTGATTCTTGAAAAATCAGTGTGCTTAATTCCTTGCATAGTGTTTTCTTCATCTCTGGTGAAGTGAACTTCAAGTCCGCCGTGTTTGATGTCAGGTCTTTTAACAAGTTCTTTGGCAAAATATAAAGCGTTTGCAACACCTGCTTTGTCATCTGCACCTAGAGTTCTTCCTTTTGCCTTGATTAAATCGCCATCAAGGTATGGAATAACCGGAGAATCATCCCCAACAACATCCATGTGCGAAGATAATAAAATAGGTTGTTTTGTTGAATCTGTAGCTGGAATTGTAATATAAATATTTTTAAAGTCGTCTAATTCACAATTTAGGTTGTTTTCTTTGCAATAATTGCATATCCAATCAATCATCTTATCTTCTTTTAATGATGGTGATGGGACTTCTGCCATTGAGCAGAATAAATCGACTAACTCGTTTTCTTTTCTTAAATCTATTAAATCCATATTGCTACTCTCCATTCTACTTCAATTACATAATAGCACATTTTTTGATTATGTAAATGTGAAATTGAAAATCAAACTTGAGGTCAAATTGAAAATATGTTATAATAAGTTAGAATATGAACGAGGAATAGTTTTGGTTATGATGAAAAAAATATTTGCATTCACTCTTAGTGAAATATTGATAGCCCTTTCAGTAATTGGTGTTGTTGCGGTTTTGGTTATGCCTCAACTCGTTGCAGGACAAAAGGCTGCAAAGGCAAAGGCTCAATTTAATACCGCATATGTTTTGATGGCTAAGGCTATTACTGATATGGATGCAGATGATGTTTCTATCGATCCTATAAAGTATCCGACAAGAACTTTTTACGAAAAATTTAAACCTTATAACAAAGTTGCGGTTGATTGTGGTTTTTCAGAACAATCAACAAATAAAAATGTTTGCCCGGGAAGTGGCGGAAAAGTTTATCACGTGTTATCTTCAAACGGAACAGCCGCATCTGACTTGTTAGATGATGGTGCATTTGTGTTGAATAACGGAATGCTTGTTGCAATAGAAAATTGTAAAAATTGTGGTTATGGTGAAGATCATAATATTTGGCTGGTTGTGGATGTAAATGGTCGTGATTATATGCCGAACAAAGTTGGCTATGACCTTTTTGTCTTCCAAGTTACAAAAGACGGGCTATTACCTTTAGGAGCTCCTGGAACAGATAAAAAATTCAGCACTAATCCGGAAAAGTATTGCTGTACGCAAAGCATAAACCCTGGTTGCTCAGCCGGAGAATCTCAATATAACGGATATACTTGTGCATTCTTTGCTTCTACTGATGAAGATTATTTCAAACGTGTATATAACGGACACTAATTTTAAACTTCGTCATTCTGAGGGGTAAACTGTTGTGTATGAAATATTATTTTGTAATTTACCCGAAGAATCTCTAACTAATGCGTTTAGTAAGAGATCCTTCGCTCTGCTCAGGATGACAACTCTGTTAAGTTAGTTAGTAGGGTGGGCTCACAAGCCCACCTACAAATAAAATTGTAACGAACCTATTCCCTTATTGCCTTTATTCAGTAAGACCTATCAATTTTAGACATTTAACGAACTTTTTCCCTCCCCCACAAACTAATCTCTTGACAGGTAGATTTATCTATGCAATGATATTTCTAGTATAAGAATATGCTACAATTATGAGGTGGGATAGATGAAACATAGTTATTATATAGATAGCTTTCCTTACGAAATTGAGCTGACCGCAAGGGTTTGCCACGAAAATGCAAGACAGTTAATCGAATCTTTTACCGATAAAGTTTCGATTGATGAATTTACTGTCCTTGATACGTTGATTGCTCGCCCCGGGCTTTCTCAGGCTGATTTAGCAAGACTGATTTTGAAAGGTAAAGCTCATACAGGTAGATTTTTGATGTCATTAGAGGATAAAGGTTTTATTGAACGTCATATTGAAGAAAAAAATGGTAAACTTATCAAAGTTTCTTCTGTTACTCCAAAGGGTAAAAAACTATACAATGGTGTGATTGAACGTTTTAAGCCTGCTGTTGAAAAATTTGACAGTATAATTCCTCAAGATCAATGCGAAATGATTATTCAGAATTTGCGAAACTTTAGAGAAGCGATTGAAAAGACAAGAAATATAGTATTTGAATAGATTGGAAATATAAATTAAAAATGAGTGAAGAAGTTATAGAACAAAATACCCCAGTTCAAGAAGAATGGCGACCTAAGAAAAATCCGTGGTTAATTTCAATACCGCTTATGGCATCAGTTTTTATGTATGCGTTGGATGAAACAATTTCAAACGTTGCACTTCCTTATATGGCGGGGTCTTTTTCTTGTAGCCATAATGAAGCAACTTGGGTTGTTACATTTTACTTGATTGCCAGCGGAATTATTATTCCTGCTGTAGATTTTTTTTGTAAATTATTTGGAAGAAATAATTTCTTCCTATTAAGTATTATAATTTTCACCCTTGCATCTTTTTTATGCGGGGTGTCTAATTCATTGATTATGATGGTTCTTGCGAGATTTTTGCAAGGTTTAGGTGGAGGAGCAATTTTGCCGTTATCACAATCAATAATGATGGAAAGTTTCAAAAAAGAAGACCGACCGCAAGCAATGGCACTGTTCGGTTTGGGGGTTGTATTTGCTCCGATTATCGGACCTGCTGTCGGAGGTTGGATTACTGAAAACTGGTCATGGCCATACATTTATTATATAAATATTCCGATTGGATTTTTTGTTTTGGCGGCTGCGAAAACATTGTTGGAAGAACCTCCATACGCAAAAAGACAAAAAGGTGTCAAACTTGATACTGTCGGATTTTTCTTTTTGTCATTGTGGCTTGTGTGTTTGCAAATCGTTTTAGATAAAGGTAATGATGCCGATTGGTTCGGTTCAACTTGGATTTGCTGGTTAACATTTATATCCTGCATTGGGGGAATTTGCTTCTTGATTTCGCAGATAAAAGGAAAGAACCCGTTGACAGATTTATCTGTAATGAAAGATAGAAACTTTTTCTTTGGAACGGTTATTCAGGTTGTTTTGATGGGCGTAATGATGGCATCAAGTACAATTTTGCCAACGATGTTGCAAAGTATGATGGGTTACACTTCTTTCTTAAGCGGTATTTCAATGGTTCCAAGAGGGGCTGGTTGTTTAGTTGCAACAATATTTAGTGCTTTGTTTATCTCAAAAATTGGCGAAAGAAAAATGGTTTTCTGGGGGTTAGTAATCCTTGGTTTAGGAGGTTTAGCCTTTGGAGAAATAAACTTGCAAATTTCACTTTTAAATATCGGATTTCCAAACTTCTTGTTCGGGGTTGGAATGATAATGGCAATGGTTCCTCTTATCGAGTTGTCATGTCGAACATTACGAAACGACCAATTGACGAACGCATCAGGGGTTCAGAATCTGTTGAAAAACGTAGGTGCTGCAATCGGTACATCTCTTGTAACAACTTGTATTTCAAGATTTGGTCAAATGCATCAAAATATGATGGTTGGAAAGTTGACCGAATTGAATCCTGCGTTTACAGAAAGACTTCAATCTTATGCAATGAGTTTTGTTTCAAATACCGATATGGCGAGTGCAACTCATATGGCGAAAAATGTTTTGTATAATCAACTTCTTCAACAATCCACCTTGTGGGCATATATTGATACTTTCAGATTGTTTGCGATTGCAAGTTTCTTAATTGCTCCGCTGGTATTGTTGATGAAAAGAAAAAACTTAGTATAAATTCCCAATTTATGTTATCTCCGGATGGTGTGCAACTCATCCGGATTTTTTTGTCTATAAGTCTTAAGTTCTTTACGGTTACGTCATTCTGAGGGATAGACTGTAGTGGATGTAATAATCTTTTGCAATTTACCCGAAGAATCTCTGACTGAACACGAGCTATTATATTTGTACTGTCATTCCGAATTTAGTTCGGAATGGCAGTACTAAATGTTGGGTTAGAAAATTTCATCTACATTCATATAAATTTCGACGTAAGACTACTTTGCTAATAGGCTTTATTAAGAAATGTAAAACTGAATGTTAAATGGCTAAAACCCAGTTATAATGCCCTATATGATATGATATGATATGATGTGGTGGGGCGGGGCAATTATCTTTTTTCAAAATTTTTTATTAATCCGTAAGGGAAGTTCATTAACGAGGACTAAAAGAAAATTTAGAGGATTGCTTATGTCAAATTTTATTGATTTACAAATGAAAGTTGGAGAAAAAACTCATACTGTTAAAATGGAAAAAGGTTGTTCTTTTTCTAAAAGAAACAAAGTTTATACCGCAGAAAAAGATGGCAAAATTAGTGTATTTGATAAAGACTCCGGTAAAAAAGAAACTGTAAATTCTGTTAAAATGACGAATTATCAATTTGCAACATTTAAGGCTATGGCAAATAATACTAATGAAGGAACAGGAAAATTAACTTTTAGTAAAGCTGATATGAATTCTGCTATGAATAAATTTAAAAAAGGCGGATTTACAAAAGATATTTCAGAATTTCTTGCAAAAGGATACTCAGTTTTGAATCCGAAGAAATTTACTAATGAAAATAAAATATCTGTTTATGTATCAAGTGGAAATGAAAAAACAAGTGCAGTAATGGCTTTTCAGGCAGAGAAAAATGTTTCCGCCGATAAAGGAATTTCAAAGAATGAAAAAGATAACATTGTTAATCACTATTCAAGTGTATTGTTTAGTAATAAAAATATTGTAACGCATAAAGCTTTTTCACATACGATAAGTAAAGGTGAGAGTATTGTTGATTTAGCTAAGAAATATGAGTTAGATACTTATCAAATTATTGCTGCAAATCCACAGTTGAAAGCCGGACGTGATTATAATGTAAAATTCAGAAAAAATAATTTAGCAATTATTGATTCACATTTGAAACAAGGGTCTAAAATAATTATTCCAGCTCGTTATACTGTTAAAAAAGGTTCTGTAAAAAATCTTAATGATGTTGCAAAAATTACTGGAATTTCCCGTGGTTATTTAAATGATTTATTAACGGTAACAGAAGTTAGTCCTAAACATCCAGGTAAACCAGATTTAAGAACATATGATGATGGCTTTGGGATGCCAACAATCGGTTTCGGACATACCGGTAGGGTAGATGGAAAACGATTGAGTTTGAAGAATAAAATTAATATTTCTTATTCAAAGGCTTGTGAAATTTTAGCAGAAGATATATTAAAACACGAAGCAATGGTAGCCTCATATGTAGGAGCTAATAATTACAAAAAAGCTCCTGCATCCGTTAAGGCTGCAATTATGGATAATGCTTATAATAAGGGTATTTGGGATGGCTTTTTAAGTCCACATGCAAATAAATATACAAGAAATATTAAAGGAAATCTTGCAAATGGTCATTATGCAACAGCTCTATGTAATACAAGACGTATAACTCCTTCTTCTGAATTAAAAAGACGCAACGTGTATCGTTTTATTTCTGGTTTAACTGATTTGCCTAGAAGTAAGCAAAAGGCAGCAATGAAAGCCTATAAACCATATTATTTGCAAGTTCTAAAAGGACAAAAAGGTTTAGATAAAAAATATCTTCAAAAAGCGTGGATTGACGCTGAAAAAGGTGATACAATAAATTATCGAATGAAATCAGCTCAAAGAAATAGATAAATATAACAAAAAAGGATGGAAATACATTCCATCCTTTTTATTCTACGTATATGAACTCATCCATTTATTTCCTTGTAGAGTTTTAAGAACTCACTTCAAAATCAAACAATCATAAATCTTATCTATTTTGTCTTTAATTTCAGTAAATTGAGATTTTAAATCCTCATAACTATGAATAGATACAAAACGATTTTCTATATCTGATAATATTTCTCTGTGTTTACGTTCTAGTTGTTCAGGCGTAACAACTATTCGCTGCTGCACAAGAAAAACAATTACAACGACTACAACCGGTGAGTAATATAACAATGATTCCATAAAATAAATTCCCTTTTCTATAAAACAATAGCCCAATAAAAATCAACCAAATATGATGCAGCATCAAACGGGTGAGATAAGAATTTCAATTCTCTCACCTGTTTGATTTGTGAATATGTTGGAACATCAATTCTTGAACTTCCTTCAACATATTTTAGGTTATAAATATTATAAAGGAGTTTTTCACACTTTGGTGAAACGTACAAACCTATATCCCCATTGGTATTTCGAACTTTTGCGTTGAATGCGGCAATTCTATTTTTTATTGGTGGATTAAAAGCCTTAATTTTTATTTCAACGTCATATCCGTAAGCCTCTAAACGTTTTTTGATAATAACGTAATTGGTATATTCGCTAGTACAAGAGCGGTTATCTCCGGAAGCATCACCATTAACAATGATTTTGCCTTTGTGGTTCGGGTAACGGCGAAAAAATTCATCACAAGTCTTGGAGGTTGTGGTATTTTCAAGAACCAATTCATCAAAATAGAAGACTTTATCTTCTGTTTTATAAGCCAAAACCCAAGCCATCGGATCAACATTGAAATCACAACTGATATGAATGTCAAAATTATCGTGATATTTTATATCTCGAATATTATCGTCAGTAAAATCCTTTACAACAAGGTTTTGAGTATAGTTTCCTGTTTTGCCGAGAACAAAGGTTTCATAATAGCTTTTGTCATACAACTTTTTCAACTCATCACAAAAACCATCCGGCAAATAAATATTCTGAGTTGTCGGTGCAGAAATTACTCTATAGTTAGGCGGAGGAGAGGTTAAAAATGTCTTATAAATCCATCCCCGTTGAATTTCAGGATTTGTATGCCCGAAAATTCTATAGGTGAAATGTTTCCAACTTTTCGGAACTCTTTGACGCATACGAGCTAATAGCATTTTGAAAGTATCGTATGGAATATCGGACATTTCTTCAATTTCCACAAATCCCAAGTTTAACGATTTCAACTTGTTAGGCTCTTCAAAATGTCGGAACAGGATTTCCGAACCGTTGCGAAATACCAGCTTTTGTTCGGTACTAACCCACTTGTAATCCACATCTTCAACTAATTTCATATTGTCTAAATGTTCAAAATAAGACTGCAAAGTTGTATCTCTTACGAGGGTATAGGTTTGAGCTCCAACAAGCCCACGAATTCCCTCAAACTTTAGAGCTAATAGAATTCCCAACAAAGAGCCGGCAAAAGTTTTACCAGAACCGTATCCGCCAAGATAAACTGCAACATCCAAAGAATAATCGTGCGGAATTTCTAAAAATCTTCTTTGTGCATCAAGTAATTTATATTTCATAATTTATTTTCCTATGAGTTGTAATGTTCACTTTTTCTTTTTTATTTCGATGAAAAAAGAAATTAAAACCCTCACCCCTACCCCCTCTCCATTTAAAAAAGGGCGAGGGAAAATATTTATAAAAGTTAGTAGGGTGGGCTCACTAGCCCACCGAATGAAATGTAGGTCTGCGGGTTGCCACACTGACAATAAAAAAATAAGCTGGATTGCTTCGCATTTGCTCGCAATGACTGAATTGGAAAAGGCTTTACGTTTACATCATTCTGAGGGTGAAATCGAGAAAATGAAAATAAAATATTTCAAATTTACCCGAAGAATCTCTACCTGAACGCCTAAGTTAGAGATCCTTCGCTCTGCTCAGGATGACATAAAACCCTTAATGTCTTAGAGCCTTTTTGTAACGAACTTATTCCCCTATTTCCTTTTCCCTTATTCCCTTAAACAAACTTATTCCCCGATAGACTTGTCCTTGACATCCTGCAACAGAAAATTATTTGCATTCTCAATCCCATATTGCTCAAGTGCGAATTTAAAACATTCAAGCCAATTAATTTTTGACGCCACGTCTTCTACTTTTGCGAACGATTGAACAACTTCAAACAATTCCTTGAGTTTAGATTTTCTTTCAAAAATAGCCTTTCTATCTCCATAACGGTAAATATAGTTTGCACCTCGAACGTCATCATCAACATCAATAAAGTTTGTTGCACCGTTATCAAAAACAGGAATACTTTCTTTCCCAAGTTTGAAATTTGAAATAATTTCTGCTGTTTTTTCAACCATTGGAACAATAACTTTTCTATTTATAGCTTCCAAAATCATATTCAATCGTGCTTCTTGACCATTGACAGAATAGTTGATTTCCGTTGCTGTTCTGTCGTAGGCTTGGACATTTCCTGACATATTTTTGAAAATCCCGGTTGCACTTTCAATTGTCGATTTGAAATAATTTAAGAAATCCCAACCTGTCATAGCTTTGTCGAATGATAGCGGCGTTGGTGTTGTTGTCATTAGGGCTGAATCATATTCAATAATTTTCCCTGGGCTGACATCTTGTTGACCTTTGAAACATCCTTTAGGTGCTAAGTATGGAGGATTCATCATAAGTGAAAGTGCATCAAGTTGGTTATTCAAAATTGTAGAAGAAATGTTATTTAGGATAAGTGCAACTCGCAAAGGTGAAATTCCTCTCCCTGTATCCGGACATTCCAGAATATTTGCGTGAATAAACGGGTTAACGACAAAAGGGTTATCTTCATATCTGATAATTACACGTCTTCCGGCAATAACAAGAAGTTTATTTTTCAACACCTCCCCATTTGGTAAATTCACATCGCCCCAAAATTCCAATACTTCAATTTTTCTATCGGTATTTTTCGAATCGTTTTTATAAGTTTTTCCTGCCACCACTCCTTTCAATATTTCCAGTTTTTCAGAATTTAGCATATTATTTGATTTGTTTGTTTTGATTTCATCCATTGTTTGATAAGTTCTATAAATCTTTGAGCAACTATCCCAGTTATCAACTCCGTTTTTGTCAAAAACAAAATCTTCATAGTTGATAAATTTGACCTTCGCATTGTCATAAATAACCTTATCTTCAACCATAAAAGCATCTTGAGTGTCTGAAGAAATTTGTTCTTCCACACTCAAAGCTCTTCTTACTTTTCTTGTTTTAGTTTCCCATCCGACAAACAACGTAACTTCCCCTGTTTCAACTACTGAATCTACAATCTTTTCCATCTCATCTTCAATTTTCATTGATTCAAAAGTATTCACAAGCATTGCTTTTTGGCGATTTGCAAAAGTTTGCGTTTTAGCATCAACCCCCGCAACGTCAAACATTCCATCCGGATGAGAGTACAAATTTTGTACAATATGAGATTTCAAAGTTTGAGCAAGTTCATAAATTTCCGGCAACTGAATTTTTGCATCCCAACCGTTTACTTTGGGAATGTCGGAATTATAAATTGCGTAACGGATTAAACGATTATCAGAAAGTTGTGAAGTCCTGTTTTGTTCGTAATAATCGTACTTTTCGATAACATTATTTATCAGAATTTGTTCATCAAGAAAATTCTGATTTTTTAAATTTTCATTTTCATTTTTCATAAATTTTACCTCTTTTTTAGTTTTTGTTGTGCAAATTAAGAATGCCCAAACTCTCATTTTGGATATGGGATAGTGGAATAGGTTCGTTACAAAAAGGCTCTAAGGCATTAAGGCACTTAGTTTTATATGTCATCCTGAACTTGGTTCAGGATCTCTAGCTAATGCGTTCAGTTAGAGATTCTTCGGGTAAATTACAAAATAATATTACATACTCTACTGTTTACCCCTCAGAATGACGTAAACGTAAAGCCTTTTTCAAATTCAGTCATTGCGAGCGAATGCGAAGCAATCCAGCTGATTATTTTAATGTTGGTGTAACAACCCCAACATTAATAAGTTCCCTCCCCAAGGGTGGAGGGCTAGGGAAAGGGTTTGACAATTCCATTGTTCACTTTTTCTTTTTTATTTCGATGAAAAAAAAAGGAATTAAAACCCTCACCCCTACCCCCTCTCCCTTTAAAATGGCGAGGGAAAATATTTATAAAAGAAAAACACGAATGACTAAATGGAACGAGTCATCAGGGGCTTCGCCCCCCCAACCCCCTTTTCCAAATTTATGCTCCCCTCATCCTCCCTTAGGGGAATGAATTCGGCATTTTCTTCCCCTTGTAATGAACTTATAGACTTATTCATTATTCCCGATACCTTGCATATACATCTATATCTTGTGGTTTCCCAAAACGCAAAGTTTCAGATTTCAATGTCGTTTCGTATTTAAAACCGGAGGTTTTAAGTAATGTTGAAGTCCTAAAATTATCAGGAAAAACAAGTGCTTTAATTTTATAAACCCCCAGTTCTTCAAAACACTTTTTCAAAAAAATATTTGCACTATATCGAGAAAAACTTCCCCAAGCCTTTTTATCCAAACAGGTTAAAAGTTCCACGCTGTAGAGCTGGTTTTCATCTCCGCAAGGATTTTCCAAAGCTACAAATCCCATAAATTCATCTTCTTCATTTAAAACAACCCAAAAGAAAGGGAAAGATTGTTCCAAATAGAATAAAATATTTTCATTGAATTTTGCAAAATCATCTTGGAGGTATTTTGCGTATTGGCTGTAACATCTTTGAATATCAGGGATATAGTGCAAATTAGAGAATTGGTTTAGAGAAGGCTTATATAAAACTTGCACAAATTTGCAAAACATAAACTACCCCTTGTACTTATAGAATTTTATATACATATCACCGGCAACAAAAGAATCGACCTTTTTGCTTAAGAAATTATCCCTAACAATTTCTTGTGAGCCGAGAAATCCCTCTGCTTGTACCCCATTTATATAAGATTTTGTTTTACTGGTTTTATTTATCACAGAATACAAGGTGTTTTTGGAAAATAATTTGTCTTTGGGTACGGATTTAAAATCCTCTGTGCAAATATATTTTGAACCGGAATTTTCAAGTTCTTTTTCAAAATCTTGTTCCGTTTTTCTGTTTACAAAATTGTCATATTCTTCATCATTCAATAGAATTTTTTCAATTTCTTTATCTTCATTCATAAAAATTTCCTCTTAAATTTTTTTATCATCTAAATTTGATATAGTAATAATTTTTGCTTCTTTGTAAGCCTCTGGGTTAGTGGAAGAAAATCCTAAATATTTGCACAAGCTCTCTAACGCTTTTAGACCGGCAGAAGAATCCCGGAGTTTTCTTTTTCCCGTAAAATTTCCGTCTTTGTCTAAAATATCTTCTTCTTCCAATGAAAATTGAGCAATTTGCAAAAGTTTTTGGATTACATAACCTTTGGGAACATTCAAAGCATCGATTTGTTTGTTCAATTGATACTTGATTTCTCGGATAATATAATCCTTGGATAATAGTTCTTGTGCAAACTCTTTAGCATTTTCTACAACAAAACCTGCCTTCTTAACAGATTTTTCACCATCAAGAGTTTTGATATATTCAGTTACAAACTGTTTTTGCATAAAGTTAAATTGTTTCATATCTTTACATTTCTTATTATAATTTGTGTTTTTACTAAATAGTTAGTATAATGTACATGCTATTTATATTTCGGCTAGTGTAAATCTTAACAGGGGGGAATGAAAAGGACTTCCTGTTTTTTTTGCCTATTTTTGTCGAAATAGTTTTACGACCGGAGCTTCTTGAGAATAAGCCGATGTCTTTGATTTTAAGTTCAATAGAGCATCTTTATACATATTTGCCCAGTAGGCAAATTTTATGTACTGTGGATTTGCTTTTATTCTCATACAAGTTCCATAGACCAATACTTGTTCTGCAAAAGGCATGGGAATGAGTGATTCATCCTCCGGATTTTCAAAGTCTGTTTTTTCTCCCTCGGATGATTTTACACAGTTGTTTGTGTAATAAATTACATCGCATTCTATATCTTTTTCTGATGGAGGAAACAACAATTTGTCTTGATAAGCCGAATAAGTTCCCTGTGGAGCATTACCCGTCAAAAACGGCTCAATATTTGAGTAGAAACGATATTTCCCGTTTTCAGATAAAATATACAAAATTCTTCCTTTAATTGGATTTTCAATTTCTGTTGTATTTGCAGGAATTGTCAATTTTGCTTTTCGCAAAAGAAATTGCCAATTTTCGATTGCACAAATTTCTTTATTTATAAGATTTAGGATTGAAATAATCCTTTTGTGGTCTTGCTTTACGAGTTCAGAAAAGCTGTTTACTTGTTTGTAATTCAACTCTAGCAAGCATTTATTTATTAATTCTAAAAAATTCATTTATTCTCCTTTTTGATTAGGTGAGGAATAGTAATATTAAATGTTGACGGCAGGAAACCCAAACCTACATAAAATTAGCAGGGGAAAAGGAAATTGGGAAGTTCTTTACAGTTACGTCATTCTGAGGGATAAACCGTAGAGTATGTCATATTACTTTGCAATTTACCCGAAGAATCTCAATCTAAACAAATTTGTCATCCTGAATTTATTTCAGGATCTCTATCTATACGCTTTGTTAGTTATGTAGTTATGTAGGGTGGGCTTACTAGCCCACCGCAAAATTTTGTAGGTCGGCTTTACTAAGCCGACACACAATTCCTTCCCGCACCTCCCAATCCTGAATTTGCAACAAAATGATTACTTAATTAGACCTTGTTTCACTTGATCCATAATAAGTTTTTCATTTTTCGCAAATTCATCAACTGTCATTCTGCCTATATCTTCACGTGTGAAAATCCTTCCGGTTGTAGCATCTTTTGAAGCATTTTGAGCATAAGAAGTCAATTTGCTTTTTGCTATTGCGTTCTCATCATTCAATGATTTTTCATATGCAGATTGTTTCAAATAACCGTCAATTGCAGAAGTTTCCAGTCCTTCCACAATTTGAGCTATTTTCGAAATTTCATCCTTATTCATGTTCAAATCCTTGATATAATTCAAAACAGTTCCTCTTGCTCCTTTTTTGAAAAAGTCCGGATGTTCTTGCATAAACATTTCCATCGGGTTTTCAGAAGTTTGAGGCGGAAGATTTTGAGCAGTTGCGTTTTGCATAGGAACAGAGTTTTTACACATGTTAATTTCGTTAAATTTTCTAGCCAACTGAGTCATTAAATATTGTCCTTGACTTGTACTGATAGTTCCTTGTTGCATAAGCAACTGCACTCGTTGAGCATCACATCTCAACGCATCTTCCAATTGTTTGATTACATCGGTATAATCCAAAGAAGGATTTGCACCTTGATAAGAGGCAGGTGATGAAATTCCGATTTGATTATTATTTTGGTTTTGCATAAATTTATTCTCCTTGTGTTGTTTGTAATGAGTTAATATATTTCACTGCAAGTTCAATAGAGTCATCTATAAAACTTGATAGAAAAACAGAAACAAGCATTTTCATAATTTCCGGTAGCGGTAAATTTTTGACAACATAATCAATTGCAAGTTTTTTCTTTTGTTGACCGTTTCCGGAACCAAGTTCCTGTTCGGCTTTAAGAACAGCATTTTTAGCAAGTTCTTTTATTAAATTCTTTATATTTTTGAACATTTTTTCTCCTTTTTATTTTCTTGAAGGTTGGGGACGTCGGCTTAGTAAAGCCGACCTACATTACTTTGCCCTCCGAACCCACGTCATTCTGAAGGATAAACCGTAGAGGATGTAATATTCTTATACAAATTTACCCGAAGAATCTCAATCTAAACGCCTAAGCTAGAGATGCTGAACCAGTCTTGGATTATTGGCGGGTCGGTTGGCTCAACGCAACCCGCCCCTAGACGAGCTTCGCTCTTGCCAAAATCCATGACATAATCCTCCAATTTCTTCCTCTCCCAAGGGAGAGGATTGAGGTGAGGGGTTAATCCTTACGCTATTGGCATGAGATTCTTCGCTTAGCCCAGAATGACATTTGCGTTCTGTTTTTCTTCTTTTTTATTTCTCAATATAAATCCTTATGCTTTCACAATCATTTTTGCCAAGGCTTTTGGTTGAACTGTTTTAGCTCCATACAAATACAAACCTCGAACCAAATCAGAAAAACTGTCTTTATCTCTTAGACTTTCGATTTTTGCAAGTTGAGATGCAAATGTAATCGCATCATTTGTACCTGCTAAAACATAATATTTACCGTCAACATCCGCTAAATTTGTGCTAACCAAAACATCCATTCCTGCAATTCTTCCAATTGCACCTTCTCGCAATGTTTCGTCAGCTACTTTATAAGCATTGATAAATTCCGGACTTTGCAATAGGTAAGATTCAATTGCCGGATTGATTACGACCCAAGGTTTTGCACCGCCTGTAACGGCATCTGAATTTTTTAGTGCTAACGCAAGTTTTACAAATTGTTCATAGATTGTTGATTTATCCAGAGTGATTGGCGTTTCTTCTGAGCCGACAGTATTTGCAGTGGTAACAGATGTGTGCATTCCAAGTAAATAAGTATCTTGAACCTCTTCAATAGCTTTTTTCGCATTTGTCAAATGAGCTTCCATAATGTCGCTATTTGTTTGAACTTTTGCCACATCATCAATTTTGAATGCGAAGAATTTCTTTTGATTAATTTCCAATTCTTGGGAAGTCGGAGCAAGAGAAGAATATGTAATATTATCAGAAGTTAAAGTTGAAACAGACACCGGAGCCGGAGTAATAATTTTTACTTTGTCGCCTTGTTGTTTAATTTCACCTTCCCAATTTCTGTTAACACATTGCATCATAACGCAATTTTTTTCTAATAATTGGTTTAATTTTTTACTCCAAATTTCTGGAATAAATACACCGTAAGTTGTTGTAAAATCTGACATTTTCTTTTTCCTTTCATTTTTTCATTATTAACCATCGGCACACATTGCCGAATCTTTTTATAGTACAGTGCTGTCATCCTGAGCAGAGCGAAGAATATTCTTGCAGAGGACGAAGGAAAGAGGGAAATAAGTTCGTTAAAAAAGGCTTTAAGACATTAAGGCACTGATGCACTAAGGTCTTTAGGTTTTTATGACATTCTGAACTTGCTTCAGGAGCTCTAATTTAAGCGTTCAGATAGAGATTCTTCGGGTAAATTTGCTAAATATCTTACTATTTCAACAGTTTACCCCTCAGAATGACGTAAATCGAATAGGGGGTTCGGGGGCATAGCCCCTGATGACTCGAGCCATTTGGTCCTTCGTGTTTTTCTTTTTCGGTTCTACTTTTTCTTTTTCCGTCGAAATAAAAAAGAAAAAGTGAACAATAATTTATTCATCTCGATAAATCTCTCGGAATTGAAGTCCTATAATTGCACAATTATTTTCTTGCTTTGTCCCTTCTACGCACAGTTGAATTGAATAACAACTTCCAAAAATTTCAGCTTTTTCTAATACATCAGAACCTATTGACCATACCGGTACGGAATCGTCGTCTTTAGCCCAACAATTTTCAGGAGTTTCTGTTGACTGTTCGTCTGCCCAGACTAGTTGGTTGAAATGCCTTGAAACTATACATTCCAAATTATCGGAATATTGGCTGTCATAGTCCTTATAGACTGAAAAATCAAAGTTGTTATCGTGTAAATCATCAAGCACAAAATAAAATTCATCGATAATTTTTCGGTGATGTACATTCCCAAGAGATAAAAACGGAGATTTCCACAAAAAGTCGATTGGCTTGCCGTCAAAGGTTGTTCCATAATCTTCTCGATAAATTTTACCTTCTTTATCTGCTGTTAAAATATTAGAATTGAACACACAAGCACTTGTAATATCTTGTGGCAAAATTCTTTTATACCAAGCGTGATTGACATAATCATTTATCAAAATTGTATGAAAATATTCATCTCCCAAATATGGGCAGAAAAACCACGTTTGATTTTTTCTTTGATAGTGCAGAGCTATAGATTTTTTAATTCTTGAAGAGTCGAATTTTGAAAATTCATCTCTTATAGTTAGTGAAATTTCTGAACCCAAGCGAATTTGATTCAGCTCCCCAACTTGTTCAAGTGCAAAAATTCCATTATTCAAAAAATATTGTTTGTTATCAACATTGATAATTGAATTAGGAGCATATGTCCCTTTATCTGCAAAAGGAGTAACTGCAAAGGTTGTCGGATCAGAGCCGGACAACAAATAAACACGTTCTTTTTTGTAGATAGCAAGATAATCTTTGTAATTCTTCATTCCGATAATATTCGATGTATCAGTAAAGAAATCACTTATATATCCTGCATCATTTGCGGTTGTAAAATCATTGTACATCCCAAGTGCGGAATAATAAACCGTAGATTCTTTTGCACACCAAACTCTACCTCTGTAGATACAAATGTTATCCGGATAAAAAGTATTGCCGCCCTTGTCTTTCAAATTACAGTCAACAATGTCAAAATTTTCATTGTCTTTTATGTAAAACATT
The DNA here is from genome assembly GCA_934692295.1 of uncultured Candidatus Melainabacteria bacterium. Classification (GTDB taxonomy): domain Bacteria; phylum Cyanobacteriota; class Vampirovibrionia; order Gastranaerophilales; family Gastranaerophilaceae; genus Zag111. Next base: position 2,335 of record CAKUTL010000010.1, on the reverse strand, counting down.
GAATCTGATTCGGTTGCAACAATTATTCCTCGCAAAAAATTTGCAAATTTAATATTTTTGCCTGTTAGGGTTTTATCCAACAATTTCAAACCTGAAGTAGAATTTTGATATATATAAATTTTTCCTGACTCTGTGATAATTACCAATTTGTACAAGTCGTCTGATTCAATTTCGTGCATCGCAATTATCGGTTCCGGGGTTGGCAATTCTAAAAGCAATGTATTTCCGGCTTGTTTGATAATTCCTTTATTGTTGTAGATTTCAACATTTTTAGCATCTGCCCAATAAATAACTTTAGGGTTTGAGCCAAGTTCTGTTTTTGTCGAAGCCTGATTGATTCCGCCTGACAAATCAAAATAATTTATATCCATAAATTTTTAACCTTTCAAATGCTTTTCTCTATACCAACGAATCTTTGAGCGGATAAAACTCCCCACATCTTCCTTTCCAACCCACGAATAAGGCGGAAGATAAACTATATCAATTTTCCCGCTGCTTGTTGTTTTTGGATGTCGTTTCCCAAATTCGTAATGCGTCATAATAGTATCAGGATTGATTTCTAGCGAATATTTGTCCGCAAGTCTTGAACAAAACTCAACACTTGATTCGAACTGAATTGGAGTTATGGGAAATTGACCGGCATTTTGTCTTGACTTGAATCCATACATTGAGCAAAGGGCTACGCCTATTGAACCGGTATTTCCTCCGCCTGTATGTTGTGCATATTTTCCGTCGGAGCAGTTGTTATTATCCTCCGGCTTAAAAATTCCTTCATAAATCCGACCGTCTTTATCGACCAAATAGTGATAATATTGTTTTTCAAACTGTGTCGGATAATATCTTCCCGCAGTCCAATGCAAAATAATTCTTTTAATCATAAAAATAACCTTTCCTTCCTCATCCAAGTCGGATTTTTGTGCATATAGACTACAACTGCATTAACTCTATTTCTCGCTCTCAGTTTTATCAAAATTGAAGAAATATGAGCCTGTACAGTTCTAACCGAAATTCCTAACTGCACCCCAATTTCTTTATCAATAAATCCTCGAGCCATCAGAGTTAATATTTTATGTTCCATCGGTGATAGTGGTGATAACTTCATCAAACTTTCCTTTTCTCTGAAATAACTTAATATTAAAGCCTTTTAGCGGTTTAATTTTTAATAATATTTCCGCTTTTTGTTCGTTTTGAAAATAAAAAGAGGGGTCAGAAAGGAGTGATTGAAGTAAAATAGACCCCTCTATGGATAGCAATTTATTGGAGTTAAAGAATAGATTGATATTTTTTTAGACCTATTTTCAGACTGGACAAATTTGAATAACACCGTTTTTTAATTCCATATTCGTTGTAGTTTAAATAAAAAGTTCCACCTCGTCTTTTTGAATAGTCATAATACTTCCGTTCATACAGAATTTTAGATTTCAATTTTTGAAAATATTTTCTTGCTGTATCGTTCACATAGCGAATAGTAGAAACTTTTTTCTCCCTATCAACTCTTGTGATTTGTAAGACCGTATGCTGACAGTTTGGACACCTTGCAAGGTAGTCCATTTCGCACACGACAAAGTTTTCTGCAGGAGATAACACAAAACTTCTGGTCTTGTGCAATCCTCCGCAGCAATGAATATATCCCATAAAATACACTCTTCCTATGCCTTGAGAGAACTTCGGCAAACAGCTTTACCATCGAAAAGTCAAAGACTTTTAAGAGTTTTTATTTCTCTCGGGTGTGAGCCTTAACCGATTACTCACCTAATATACCAGTTTTTTCAGAAAAAAGAAACCTAGTACTTTTACGTAAGTAAAAATACGACTAGCCACTTGGGGGAGTCTGGCTCTTGACATCCTTGGGGAGTAAGGGTTTGAGAGGGGTAAATTTTTTATGTCTTATTCATTTTTTTTGCAAATTTTTACCATGCTTGAAAAAATAATAAGTTGGTAATAAGGGATAAGGAACAAGGAAATAGGTTCGTTACAAGTCTATAAGTTGATAAGTCCTTTACGGAACAGAAGGCTTTAAGGCATTATGGCACTGAGGCTCTAAGGTCGTTACATAATTAATTCGTCATTCTGAAGGATTTGCCGAAGAAAAAGGAATAACATATTACAAATAAAATTGTAACGAACTTATCACCTATTCCTTATTGTCTTTATAAGGCTTATCAACTTATTGACTTATTCCCTTTTATATTAACATTCCGTAAAGTAATTTTGAAAAAGTTGATATTTGTGTTATTATTGACCTAAAAGAATAGATAATCACTTTTAAAAAAGGGGAAAAATATGATTTCAGTAAACGATTTTAAAACAGGTTTGACAGTTGAATTAGACAACG
>CAKUTL010000009.1 GCA_934692295.1 uncultured Candidatus Melainabacteria bacterium | reverse complement strand
CTTGATTCTTTGCAATCTCAAGGGATAGAAAGTATCGGCAGATTTGGCAAATGGGAATACATGTGGACATTCCAAGCTTTTGAAGATGGCATGAAGTGTGTGAAAGGGGGAAAAGATGATTAAAGAAAATAATATAAATTTAGAAACTATTGAACCAGTTTGGACAGAAAATTTTACAGCAATTGCTGCAAATTCTTCAAATGAATATGTTCCATATTTATCAGTTTATTTAGAATCCATACTGGAAAATACTTCAGAAAATCGAAATTATGACATTGTTATTTTAGAACAATCAATTACTGAAGAAAATAAAGAAATTTTGAATTTAAAATTTCAAAATAAAAAAAATATATCTTTAAGGTTTTTTAATCCTAGTAATTTATTTAATGAAGAGACCTTAAATGTTACTCATAAATATTTATGTAAAGAATCTTACTTTAGATTATCCGCTCCAATTATTTTTAATAAATATGAAAAGCTAATATTCACAGATGTTGATCTTATATTTAATAATGACCCTTTTGAATTAGCGAATATTGAAATGCATGACTCCCCTATTTTAGCTGTACTTGAACCTATATGGAGCCGTTGGATAAATAATGATGAAACTATTTCAGGGGTAAATATTCGAAATTATACAAAAGAAAGACTAAAACTTCCAGATCCACATCATTATTTCAATACTGGTGTTATGCTAATGGACATTAAAAAATTAAATGATTTAAATTTTTCCAAGAATGCAATTGATAAATTATCTGCAAAAGTCAAATATCTATACCAAGATCAAGATGTCATAAATGAAGTTTTAATTGACAAGATTGGTGTACTTCCTTGGAGTTGGAATAGTGAAATTTTAGGAAATACAAATGTAATAGAAGAAGCTGAAGAATATTTTGCAGAATATTGCAACTATGAAAAACAGAATATTATTCATTGGGTTGGAGGAAATAAACCTTGGATTCAACCAACTAGAGATAAAGCCTATATATGGTGGAGTTATGCAAGACAAACACCTTACTATGAAACAATAATATCAAGAATGATTAGAGCTCAAATGGGTGGACAAATGAGTGAAGCTTTCAAATATAGAATGACTGTTCTTAAATACTGGAAATATAAATTATTATCAAATATTACATTTGGAAGTCTAAAAGAACATTACGTAGAAAAAAGAATCAAATGGAAAAATAAAATTTGGTTAGCAAAACAATTAAGAGGTTAAGATGAATAATATTAAAATATCTGTATTAGTTTCAATATATAACCATGATGTAAAATATGTCAGAAAATGTTTAGAAAGTCTTGAAAATCAAACATTCAAAGATTTAGAAATTATACTTCTTGATAATGGTGCAATTCAAGAAGCAAAAGATTTAATAGAAGAATTTCTTCCAAAAGATAGCAGATTTAAAGTAATTCACATAAAAGAAAATAAGGGATATGGACATGCTCTAAATCTTGGATTAGAAGAAGCTAAAGGCGAGTATATTGGAATTGTAGAATCTGATGATTTTACTTCTCCTGATATGTATCAAAAGTTATATGACAAAATAAGGAAATTTGATGCTGATGTATGTATTGGGGGATTTTATGTACATTATAGTGATAATAATGATGACCCTAATAATCCTCATACAAGAGATATCTTTAAAAATTCGGATGATAATAAATTATTTTCAATCCTGGATTACCCTTATTTGTACACCTGTCACCAAAGTATCTGGGCAAAGTTATATAAAACTGAAATACTGAAAAGTTTCGGCTTTTCCGAGTCTGGTTGTTACATTGATGCCCAATTTATAACTGAATTGTATTCCCGAACTAATAAAATTATTGCGTTAAAAGATTACATTTATTATTATCGAGCAGATAATACAAATGCCTCAAATTCAAATGCTAAACGTGATAAATCATTGATGAGAATTCTTGATGATTGGACAGAATGTAAAAATATTTTGAAAAAGCACAACTTGTATAAACAATTAAAAACAGAGTTGTTTTACCATGCAACAAAACCGGGATATCGTTTTTACAAAAACATTGACCCAAAATATAAACATGAATTTTTTAAAAAGTGGCAAACTTTTACACGAGAATTGAAACATGATAAAAATTTCAACTTTGAATATTTCAATAATGAACAAGAAAGATTTATTAAAAATGTCATAAATGGAAATTACAAAGCAACATTAAAAATAAATGATACTCCAACTAATTCATTTGTAGAAAATATTTTTTCTATAAAAAACAGCTTATCTAAAAGACACAAAATTATTACAATGTTGGGATTAAAAATAAAAATTAAACGAAAAAAAAAGAAACATCAAAAAGAAATATTGGATGAAATTACAAAACTGTACTATTTGCAAAAATCAAATATTCAGGCATCTCAGATACATAAAAAAACATTTTCTAATTATAAGAACATATATGCAGGAAAAAAAATTGTAATGGTTGCATGTGGACCAAGTGCAAAATATTATACTCAGAAAGATTGCAATAGCATTCATATAGGTGTTAATAGAGCATTTTTTAATGATAAAGTTAAACTAAACTTTTTATTTGTTCAAGATAATTTAGAACAGGATATGAAATTTGCAAATTTATATGAAAATAACTTTTGCACTAAATTTTATGGAATTCTTCCAGAATACAGATATTCTCAAGTAAAAAAAGAAATAATTAAAATTTCTAATCAAGATATTTGTGCTGCAAATGCAAAACCTTACATTATTGAAGATGCTGTTAGAAATAATTGGGCTCAGCAGCTAGAGGTTGAACCTATTGGAGATTGGTGTGGTTGTGTATTTTCAGCTCTACAATTCGCATTGTATACAAATCCATCGACAATTTATTTAATTGGATGTGATTGTTCTGATAATGGACATTTTTATAAAGAAAAAGAAACGAATTTTAAAAGTAAAAATATAAAAAATTTATCTTATCAAAAAAAATCTTGGATAGAATTTTTTAATTTTACAAACAAATACTACCCTGATACAGAAATCATCTCTGTAAATCCGGTAGGGTTAAAGGGGATGTTCAGGGATGTGTATACCCAAAGTTATGTTGATGAACATCCGGAATTATTAAATGAAGATATTGAAATTTTAAAAGACGAAGAATTAGTTAGTAAATAAGGAGAAAGAAAATGCAAAAACCTGTTATTATTGCAGAAATTGGCTGTAACCACAAAGGCGATATGAATATTGCTCATAAAATGATTAAACTATTGGGAACTTTTAGACTCTTAAACGAAAATTCCTACATAGATATTGTTAAATTCCAAAAACGTACAAATAAAGAACTTTTGTCCCCGGAAGAGTACAATGCTCCACATCCGCATCCTGAAAACAGTTACGGAAAAACTTACGGCGAACACAGAGAATTTTTAGAATTCAATCTTGAACAACACAGACAGTTAAAACAATGGTGTGAAGAAGAAAATCTTACCTATTCTACTTCAACTTGGGATTTGACTGCCGCAAAAGAAATTGTTAGTCTGAACCCTAAACTTATCAAAGTTCCTTCTGCAAGTAATTTGAATTTCGAAATGCTTGAATACCTAAGAGATAATTATAGTGGCGAAATTCACCTATCTTTTGGAATGACAACTCATGAAGAAGAAAGAAAAATTATCAACTTTTTCAAAGAAAAAAATCGTGCTAAAGATTTGGTAATCTATGCTTGTACATCAGGTTATCCAGTGCCATTTGAAGATATCTGTTTGAACGAAATTACACGATTAAAAGAAATGTATGGCGATATTGTTAAAGGTATCGGTTTTTCAGGTCACCATTTAGGAATAGCCGTTGATGTTGCTGCTTTAGCTCTAGGGGCTACATATTTTGAAAGACACTTCACTCTCGATAGAACTTGGAAAGGTACAGACCATGCGGCATCTCTTGAACCTCAAGGGTTACAAAAACTTGCAAGAGATTTAAGACAAGCTCAAATGGCTCTTCAACCAAAGAAAAAAGAAGTTTTGGATATTGAAGAAGTTCAAAGAAAGAAGCTTAAACACGTTGTAGAATTGGTAAAATAGGAAGAAATCATGTCAAATATCGCGTTTATTCCTGTGCGAGGAGGAAGCAAATCTATTCCTCTAAAAAATATAAAAATTTTAGCCGGAAAACCTTTGGTTTATTGGACAGCTAAAGCGGCTAATGATTCCAAATGTATAGACAAAGTTATTATTGCAACTGATAGCGAAGAAATTAAAAATGCTGTTAAACATTTTGACCTAAATAAAGTTGAAATATACGACCGCAAGAGTGAAAATGCTCAAGATTTTTCTTCAACAGAAAGCGTAATGCTTGAATATATAAATGCGAAAAACTTGGATAAGGAGGATTTATTCTTTCTTATCCAAGCAACATCTCCTCTTTTAAAATCAAAACATATCGATAATATGTATCAAAAATTCAGAGACGATAAAGCAGAGTCAAGTTTGTCTTGCGTTAAGACAAAACGTTTCTTTTGGTCAAAAGATGGTAAATCGCTCAATTATGATTACAAAAACAGACCAAGACGTCAGGATTTTGAAGGTTCGATGATGGAAAACGGAGCTTGTTATATCAATTCGGTTGGACATATTTTGCGAGATAAAAATAGACTTTCAGGTAAAATTTCAGTGTTTGAAATGCCTGAATACACCGCTGTTGAAATTGATGAACCTGATGATTTTCTACTAATTGAAAAACTTATGGAGAAACATAAAGATGACTAAGATTAAACTTTTTGCAACAGATGTTGACGGAACAATGACTGACGGTTGTATGTATTATGCCGAAAATGGAATGGAATTAAAAAAGTTCAATTTCCGTGACGGTATGGGATTTCAACTTCTTCGAGAATCAGGAATTAAAACTGCGATAATTACATCTGAGCAAACAAATATTGTTCAAAAACGAGCAGATAAATTAAAAGTTGACTATCTTTGTATGGGAACTTGGGAAAAGTTGGATTTTGTTAAAGATGTTTGTAAAAAGTTGGGTATAACACTTGATGAAGTAGCTTATATCGGAGATGACATAAATGATATTGAACTTTTATCTGCAGCTAAATACAAAGCCTGCCCAAATGATGCTGTAAAAAAAGTTAAAGAAATTCCAAATATTTTGGTATTAGAAAGTAAGGGTGGATATGGAGCTGTTAGAGAATTTATTGAATATTTAATTGGAGTAGAAGATGCCTAATATAAAAATATTTATATCTTATAAAGACAAACATCCGGTTATAAAATCTGAAATAATTCAACCTATCCAAACAGGGCGAGCTATTGCAGATGAAGAGTTTGAGGGTATGATTGGTGATAATACCGGAGAAAATATTTCAAAAGACAATCCTCGTTATTGTGAATTAACAGCTCAGTATTGGGTTTGGAAAAATTATCAAGAAATTGGTAATCCTGATTATGTTGGGTTTATGCATTATCGCAGACATTTTTTGTTTAATGAAAAACTTCCTTTAACAAATAGTAAATGGCTAAATAATGGGAATGTTTATTATTTCCCTGAAGTTTGCCCTCAATATATGGAATATTTGAGAGACGACTCTATAAAATCGTATTTCCCTACTTATGATTGTATGGTTATAAAATCGTATGACGTAAAAAATATTAAGGAAAAATACGAAAGAATAAGAGATAACTATATTACTCTAAAAGAACAAGAAGGTCGGTTTTATGATGTCTTTCTCAATGTGATAAAAGAGATTCACCCCGATTATATTGATGAAATTGAAGAATTTGATAATGGAAGTCAAATGTATCTTTGCAATATGTTTGTTATGCGGCATGATTTGTTTGAGGATTATTGCGAATTTCTATTCTCTACATTAAAAGAAATTGATAACCGTATAGATTCAACAGAATTTTCTCTTGCAAAATCAAGGTTTTTAGGCTTTTTAGGTGAATTTGTTCTGTCTATTTATATGTTCAAATTGAGGAAAAATCCGAATATTAAAATAAAGGAAATGAATGCTTCTTTTATTTTAATGCCGAATGAAAAGTATTTAAAAAAATATAAAAAATACAAAATTTTAAGACATTTTGTATTCGGGAATTTAAAAAAACGCTACGAAAAACGCTATCAAGATTTGAAAAAGTTTTTAAATACCGAAAAATTTTTTAATGAAACATGTTTTAAGATGCATAGACCTTGGGGATATTACGAATGTATTGCAAAAGGTGAAAATTATTTAGTAAAAAGAATTACGGTTAAACCGAATGAATCACTTTCAGTTCAAAGTCATAAGCACCGTTCTGAAATTTGGACGGTTGTCAAAGGAATTGCAACTGTTTTAAAAGATGATAAATATCATACTCTTAAAATTGGCGAAACAGTAGAAATACCAGTCGAAAGTGTACATAGTTTAATAAATTCAACAAATGAAGAAATTCAAATTGTAGAAGTTCAATTTGGAGAGATTCTATCAGAAGAAGATATTACAAGGTATCAAGATAAATATGGAAGGATAAACGGAGAAAAAGATAATTAAAATGGAAAATATAAATATTCTAAATAAGCTAAAAACATTTTTAAATAACCAGCGATTTTACGTAAATTATAGCAGAATGTGGCCGTACGTAAAACCATTTTGGTTCAGAGCATTGTGTTCAATGCTAATTTGTATTCCAATCGGTTCGTTGGATGCGGTTATCGCATTAGCGCTAAAACCATACATGGATATAGTTATGGTAGATAAAAGTATTCAATCTCCATGGTATATTCCACTTGGTATTGTTGCTTTTACATCTATTCAAGGTGGTTTGAAATACCTATCTGCATACCTTTCAACTTGGGTTGGCGGAAAAATTACAAATGGTTTGAAATTTGAACTATTTAAAAAACTTTTGACTTTTGAAACATCTTTCTATGACAAAAGAAAATCGGGAGATGTTGTATTTCAATTTAATAACCAAGCAGATAGTGCGTGTTCAGGTTTGTTGAACAATTTAAGCGTATTTATGCAAAGAATTTTCTCATCAATTTCATTGGTGTGCGTTTTGTTCTATAACTCTTGGCAGTTAGCTTTGATTGCTTGCGTTGTCTTAGCTTGTGCGTTCGCTCCTGTTGCAAAACTCCAAAAACGCATTAAAGATGTTATGAATAAATCAGTTGTTGCGGATGCAGCGATTATTACCGAATATAATGAAGTGTTTGCAGGAAATAAAACAATCACTTCATATAACTTGCAAGCACATGAAACAAATAAATTCCATTGGATTTTGGATAACATTTTTAACTTGAAAATTAAAATGGTGCAAAAAACTCAGTGGTTATCTCCAATGATGCACGTAATTGTGTCTGTAGGCATCGCTGCAGCAATCGGTTATGGTTCTCATTTGATTATGACCAAGGCTATTACAAGCGGTAACTTTGTATCATTTATTACTGCTTTAATTCTACTTTATACACCTGTTAAAAATATTGGTAATAACTTGAACCAAGTACAATTCTCATTTTTTGCTATTGAAAGAATTTTTGCACTATTAGATTCAAAACCTGTAATTAAGGATAAAGAAAATGCTGTTGATTTATCTTCTCACCCTGAAAAGATTGAATTCCAAGATGTATGTTTTGAATATATTAAAAACACTCCAATTTTGAAACATATAAATTTAGATATTCATAGTGGAGAAACAATCGCATTTGTCGGGAACTCCGGTGGTGGGAAATCAACAATAGTCAGCTTAATCCCAAGGTTTTATGACGTAACGTCAGGTTCAATCAAAATAAACGGAGTAGATTTGAGAGATTATACTTTAAAATCTTTAAGACAAAATATTGCAGTGGTATTTCAGGATAATTTCTTATTCTCGGGCACAATTAAAGAAAATATTATGCTAGGGAATGAAAATGCAACTGAAGAGCAGTTAAATAACGCAATTGAAATGGCATATTTGGAAGATTTTATTTCTACTCTGAAAGACGGAATAAATACTCAAATTGGAGAAAGGGGCATTAGGCTTTCAGGCGGTCAAAAACAACGTGTTGCAATCGCAAGAGCATTTTTAAAAGACGCTCCGATTATTATCTTGGATGAGGCAACAAGTGCTTTGGATAACAAAGCAGAAGCAATTGTACAAAAGGCGATAGATAACCTAATGCAGGATAAGACTGTATTTGTAATTGCACATAGACTTTCAACAATTCGCAATGCAGATAAAATCGTTGTGATTAACCAAGGTGAAATAGCTGAACATGGCACACACGATGAACTTCTACAAATAGAAAACGGAGCATACAAAACTCTATACGATATGCAATTCAAAAAACAGGAAGTTGAGGCATAAAAATGGAAAACGAATCACAAATGTTGAATAAATCATTTGGCTTGAAACTCCAAGAATTGAGAAAAGGACAAAAGATATCTAAACCTGAATTTGCCAAGTATATAAATGTATCATTGGAGGATTTAGATAAATATGAAAAGGGAGATGCTTTTCCTCCAGAGAATGTAATCGCAAATATTATTCAAATACTAAAAATAGAGCCAAGTGAACTTTTTGCATTTAACCAATATATTGAGCAACTAACGAACAACCAAGAGTATGCAAGAATAAAGCAATCTTTAACACCGAGAGAATTTCAAGTGCTGTGGTATATGTGTAGAGGTTATGACAATCCTGAAATTGCAGAAGTATTGGAAGTCTCAACACATACAGCCAAAGCTCATGTAGCTGCAATCTTGAGGAAATTTGGAGTGAAAACACGAACCGCAGTTGCATATATTGCAGGAAAGAATTATATGGTGTAGGGATGGAAAAACTAGTTAAACTAAGCATAATTGTTCCTGTATACAATGCAGAACACTTTTTGGATAAATGTATAAAAAGTGTTCAATCTCAAACTTTGCAGGACTTTGAATTAATTTTAATAAATGACGGATCAAAGGATAATAGTCTTGAGATTTGCAAAAAACATTCTCAAGAGGATTCAAGAATAATTGTATTTAATCAAGAGAATTCAGGTCAAAGTAAGGCAAGAAATGTTGGTTTAGAAAATGCAAAAGGTGAATACGTTGCATTTTTAGATTCTGACGATTGGGTCGATGGAGACTATTACGAAAGACTTGTTGTAGCTTGCGAAAAGAATGAAGCAGAAGTTTCTTGTGGTTCAATATTGAGAGTAAGAAAGAATTACCAAAAGTATAGAATAAAATATACGGAGGAAGAAGTTTATATAAAACCGCAAGAAAAAATAGATATAGCCCATGTCCCTGATATGTGTTATGTTTGGAACAAAGTTTACAAGAAAGAATTTTTGGATAGAATCAATCTAAAATTTGTAGAGGGAATGTTTTTTGAGGATGTTGATTTTGTTACAAGGGCTGTGTATTTCTCAAATAAAATAGTTACAGTTCCTGATACATATTACCATTATTGGACAAATTGGAATTCAACAGTCAAAACAATGAAAATTTCAGACAAAAAACGAGCTGATTCTTTAAGGTCTAAAGAAATGGTTTTGAAATTTTTCAAAGAGCATAATTTAAAATCTAAAGCAAGGAATTTAATCAAACGCAAAACAAGTGTAACAATAGGATGTTTTCCTCTTTTAAAAATATATGAGTGGGAAACAGTAAAACGATACTACTTGTTCAATTGCATTCCGATTTTAGAAGTTATGTCTTATGCGTAAGCAAAAAAAAACAGGAGAGCCTCCCTAGCAAATCTCTCCTGAGAAAATTTCACTCTAGAATTTAACAAGAAATGTTTAAACAAAATTATCAAGTAACAAAGCTTTTTTCTGCTTATATAAATCGTCAAGTCTTTTTTGTGTTCTAATTTCTTCTTCAAGTTTAAAGTATTCTATTTTCTGTAACTCTATTTCATGTCGTTTTTCTTCTAACTTGATTTCTAAGGAAATAATCTTATCGTTCATTTGGTACCTCAAATCTTGTCTGTATATTTTAATTAAAAAATACTGCAAATATTTTTGGACAGTTGACTGTCCAATTTGAGTTCGTATAAGTGTACTTAAACGAATAGTTGATTTTTGCTTAGAATTCTGTTCGTAAATCTTCAAACTTACACTTTACGAATGTTCGCATAAAATCTTGACTTTTACGAATGGCGCGTTAGACTGTAGATGCTAAAACTCAAGCAGGGAGATGAATATGACGAATATCAATTCTAAAACGTTTGGTTATTGTAGGGTATCTTCAACCGACCAAAAAGAAGATAGGCAACTAGAAGCAATGTTGGAACTTGGAATAAACGAACGAGATATTTTTGTGGACAAATGTTCCGGTAAAAATTTTGACCGACCACAATACCAAGCACTAAAAATCCAATTAAGAGAGGGGGACGTTCTTGTAATCAAATCCATAGACAGGTTAGGACGTAATTACAAACAGATTTGTGAAGAATGGCGTGAAATTACACGAGCAATAAAAGCTAATATCAAGGTTTTAGATATGCCTGTTTTAGATACTACAAGGACAGAAGGTTTAATCGGAGAAGTTATTTCAGATATTGTGCTACAACTATTAAGCTATGTCGCCGAACAAGAACGTGCTTTTATAAAACAAAGGCAAGCTGAAGGTATCAAACTAGCGAAAGAAAAAGGTAAACGATTGGGTAAACCTCCAATTGAGTACCCAGAGAATTGGGATAATATTTACAAAGTCTGGAAATCTGGAGCCATCACTGCTAGAGAAGCAATGAAACAATTGAACCTAAAACCAACTTCTTTTTATAAATTAGCAAATAAATTCAAAATGGAAGAATTAGAAATGTAAAAAAATCGATTTTTGTGTAAAATCAATATATGGATAGTGATAACTTAATTGAAATTAGAAATGTTCTATATAAAGACTTTGGGTTCAAACATAGTCTGTCAGTTGATCAGGTTGAAAAGCTGTATGATGTATTCTATTCAACGGTATCAAAAAACGATAAATTACAGAAATACATATACGAAAAACAGCAAACATTTAAATTACTAAGAAAAAATAATAAATCACTAGCTACTTTCTTATCACTAGTAAATGCATTAGCACAAATAAATAATATTCGTACACCAATGGATATATATGATATAGAAGTGTTAATTGAGATTGTGGGGTTAGTTTTATTAGGGAATTCAGATAATAGTTATAGAAAATACGATTCGTTACTTTCGTACATATTAGATTTATTAGAGAGTATTTCTTGTGGGTATTTAAAAAACGAAGATTGGAATTCTCTGCTTAAAATAGCAAAACGGAGTGGATATTGTATTAAAATAGAACAGAATCAGTTTAAAACTATATATGAAAAGTTCCGTAAGCAAAAAAATGAATTAAACAAGAAATTTTCATTACTTTTTGATTACTATGCTTATGGTAAAAACATAGTTATTGTTAACCAAAAATTGACAGATGGAAGAGAAAGCCTATCTGGATTATCTATTTCTTTATTCGCCTTACCACTAAAAGCTCTTGCAAAAGATTTAATAAAGCATATTGATACCGTAGAAAACTCAAATTTAGCATATCAAGAGAAAATAGAAAAATTTATAAAGGAACATGCTCTAAGTTCACAAGCAGAACAAATATTCAGAGAACGTTGTAAAAATCCTAATATAACTACAAGCCAACTATGCAAAACATTTAATATAAGTTCTTCATATTTGGATGATTGTGTAAATGGGTTTATGCCAGCTCTTCGGGTAGCGGCTGGTTACAAAGAAAATGACCGTACTCGATTTAAAAAAGCTTTTAAGAGCTTTATCAATCAAGATAATTAAAGAATATTTCAATAAGTACTCAATAACATTTTTGAATGGCTTGTAAATCAAGCTGTATTGTTTTGTCTGAAATTATTGTGAATTTTTACACTATAGAAAGCCTTGTTGTTTCCCATTTGTGTATTACGAGGTTAATACGAGGTTATATCCCCCATTACACATTCTCTTCAAAATGATATAACGTTAATATAATCAGGAAAATTACGAAAGGAGAAAACAAAATAAACAAAATAATTATCTAAAACTAAACACAGTTACTTCACCTATATCATTGGGGCAAGTATTACATTATTTGTCAAAATTAGTGTTAGGGTGATTGAATAACCTTATTGCTTATGCAATAAGGCGCGGATATTCCGCGATATATGTAGAAAAATATTAACAAAAAAAGTAAAGGAGAGTTATCAAATGGGAAAGTATGTAGTAGAGCTAGATAAAATAAAAACAAGGATACCTAAAAGTATATGCACTTTTCATACGGAATTAGACACTTATGGTAATTATATGGGATTTCAGTATGTTTTAAATGATGATAGTATCAATATTTCATTATCGGGGAAACTAATGGCAACTTCAATGGAATTGGGAGCTATTACATTAGATAATTTTCCAAATTGTGTAAAAAATATTTTTTCTATATCTGGAATTGAGCTTCCTACGTATTATTTACTTGAACAGGCTCCTATTTTTGTAGTGCATGTGAAACAAGATATTCTTGTAGACGACATTCCTTCTTATTATATCTCCGAATTGCGTGAAATTTGCAAAGCAAATACAGATAATTATGACGTATATAAATATGTAGATTTGACTTACGAAAATGGTTTTAGACTCATTCCGAATTCTTCAAAACATATTGAGTCAAATGAAGATTGCGGTATTGTATTAACCCCAAAAACATTAAAAAACTATCGATATAATATCTATTTAAAAGGTGTGGAATTAAGAAAATTCGAGAATAAAGAATATAGAAAGATTTTTGACGAAGAATTTTTATCTCAAGCTAGCAATATTATTAGATTTGAACTACAATTACGAACTTATGAAGATCTTAGGCATGCATTTAACTTATCTAATAGACCACCAACTTTAATTGATATATTAAGTTCTCAAAATAACCCTGTTAAAAATTTTTTTGAACAAGAAATTATAAAGTGCAAAGGAGAGTAATATCATGAAAATGCAAGCATATTTGAAACAATTAGGAATGCTTAAACTATGCGAATTATGCAATTGGGACCTTGCTGATATTCGACTACATTTGTTTCGGGAGACCGATATTGATAAAGGAACACAGTTATCAAGAGCTATGGCAGAGTTTAAAAGTTTTGTTAAAGATTATTTAAATATATCTTTAAAAGATCATAAAAGAATAGAAGAGTTATTAATAAAATTGAGAGGAGAAAATTAAATGGGAATTTACAATGATGTAAAAAAATATGGTTATTTATCAGTGTCTCCCGTGTTGATATCATTATTGGGAGCTCGACCTGCTATTGTTTTAGCAAAATTAATTGAGCAAAAAAATTATGCAATAAAAAATAACTTATATTACCATGGCATTCTGTTTGATATTGAAAAAGCTAGTAATGATTTAGGGATTCCAGACTTGAACGAAGATCTTTCGTTACTTGCTGAAAACAAATTTATCGATATTTGCGGAGTTCCTATAGATAATTATTATTTTATTGAAATATTAGACAAACAAGTTATTGACAGAATGGATACGATATATAAAAATCGACCATTTCATTCTTGGTCAGATGGATTAATGGCATCCCTTAACCCAACCAATAAGAGTATTGAACTATCTAATACTACAAGAAGAATTAAACATTTTTTTGATAATGAGTTGAAAACCGCTTCTAAAATTTCAATGGTTCAATATATATATTTAGAAAAGATTGTTATAGCACTAGAAAACACATACGGTGTTGATTTGTTTTATCACTATAGTGATTTTGAAGCATATTTAAGACAACAAATTGAACAAGAAATTTATAATCCCAAAGAGTGGTTTAATGAATTTATTTATCCATTGAAAAAAGCTTTTGACGGTTTATGTTAGAAAGGTTAAAAAAGGGAAATTATAAATGATAACAATTAAAACAGATAATTCAATAATAAATATATCGGCAACTAACTCAAAGATTTCTGTTGGAAAAGGTTTTGACTTAATTGTTGCCTATGTAGATGCAATAAAAGAAATTTATGACGCAGCAAATATTCATAATTCTGGAAATGAAAATGAATCTTAGCTAATATAAAAAAGGGAGTAGAATGTATGGAAAAAGCAGTTGTGTATGCAAGAGTATCGTCAGAAGAACAAGCAAAACACGGTTTTAGTATAGATAATCAAAAAAGACAGTGTATAGAATTTGCAGAAAAGCAAGGTTATTCAGTGGCAAAAGTGTTTGTTGATGAAGGAAAATCTGCTAAAAATCTTGAAAGACCTGAAATTCAAGAACTGATGGTATATTGCAGTAAAAAGAAAAACAAAATTTCTGCTGTTATTATATGGAGATTGGATAGAATCTCGAGGAATACCGAGGACTATCACGGTGTTTTACGACCATTATTTGAGAAACAAGGAATAAAACTTTTATCAGCAACCGAAGCAAATGTGAATACAATAGAAGGTGATTTAATGAGAAATATTGGTATAAGTTTTGCAGAATATGAAAGAAAAGTAATTGGTGCCAGAACAATTGCTGGATTACGCCAGAAAGCAGAATTAGGTGAATATCCGCATAAAGCTCCTATTGGGTACAAAAATATATCAAAAGAAGATGGTTCAAAAACAATCATTATAGATGATAGTTGTGCCTTTTACATAAAACAAGCATTCAATTTATATGATAGCGGCTTGTATTCTCTTAGAAGTTTAACAGCAAAACTTTACAAAGATGGATTTAGAAGTAGTTCTGGAAGAAGAGTGCCACAATCCACTGTTGAATTTATCCTAAAAAACATTTTCTATACAGGAGTGTTCAAGTTTGAAGATAAAGTCTATGAAAATGCAAAGCACGTACCTCTAATCAGTAAAGAACTTTTTTACAGTGTACAAGATAGGTTATTATCCCCTGATAAAGCTAGAAAAAAGAATTATGACTTTGCTTATACAGGATTAATAAGATGTGCACATTGTGGCTGTCGATTAACGGCAGAATTTAAAAAAGGTAAGTATATTTATTACCATTGTACTGGTAATAAGGGGGGAGAATGTAAAAGAGATTATATCAATGAATTAGTGGTTGATAAGACTTTTGCAGAAATTATTCGATTGATAGTGATTCCTCAAGATATTAGGGAGCGAATCTTGAAGGAACTAAAACTTGTACATGAAAAGAAAAACGGGTATTCAAAAGAAGTTAAAAATAATATTATCAAGCAAATAACAAGACTTGAGAATAGGATAGAGGAAGCGTTTACCCTCAAATTGGACAACGCTATAACTCATGATTTTTGGAAAGCTCAAAATAATAAATTGCAAATTGAAAAAGACAAACTGAAAATTCAACTGGAAGAAATTGATAAACTTGATAAGGCATTTTACGACAAAGCCGACACATTGCTTAGTTTTACAGATAACGCACATGATTATTTCTTGAAAGGCAATCTGTTTCAAAGAAGAAAAATCATGGAAATTATTTCAGAACAAATCACATATAAAGATAAAAACTTTGATATAAAACTAAAGCCGATATTCCAAACAATAGTAGAAAATCAGTACAATTTGGTACAAAAAAATGCCAACAATCGAACTCCTGAAACAGGCATTAAAAAAGGGCTTGAAACTAATTCTTGCCCTAATAATAGAAAAAACTCCCCAGGCTGGACTCGAACCAGCAACCCTTCGATTAACAGTCGAATGCTCCGCCATTGAGCTACTGAGGATTATGTCCTTAGTGTATAACAAAAAAAAATTATTGTAAAGTACTTT
This sequence comes from uncultured Candidatus Melainabacteria bacterium, assembly GCA_934692295.1. Classification (GTDB taxonomy): domain Bacteria; phylum Cyanobacteriota; class Vampirovibrionia; order Gastranaerophilales; family Gastranaerophilaceae; genus Zag111. The sequence continues at coordinate 29,579 of CAKUTL010000009.1, read as the reverse complement.
TTTAAAAATTTTTTATCAGGGAATTGAGATTTTTGTTTTATATGTTAATATGTCTGGTGATTAGGTGATATTTTGAAGGGAGTGATATATATGTCTAATCCTGTTTTACAAGAAAGAGTGTTGAAGTCAACTTCATTTAATTCTCTTGAAAATGATTCTTCCATGACAATAAATGGTACTATTATCAAAACTTGCATGCTTGGATTATTTATGGCTTTAACTTTTGCTTACACTTGGTATTTAGTCCTAGCAGGGTTTGCAGATAAGGCAATCATGTTAGGACAAGGTGGAGCTATTGCTGGTTTTATTCTTGCACTTGTTATTTGTTTTGCCCCGAAAAACAAATTTCTGATTCTCACAACCCCACTATATGCAATGTGTGAAGGTTTATTTCTCGGTTTTATTTCAGCAGTATTCAATATGAGGTTCCCAGGAGTTGCATCTCAAGCTGCAATGGGAACAATTTTTGCATTATTTGGCATGTTTATTTTGTATAAAACAAAGCTCGTAAAGTGTACTGATAAGTTTAGAATGGTTATTTTCAACTCTACACTTGCACTTGCGGGAATTTATTTTCTCCAAATTATCTTGAATTTATTTCACCACTCAATTCCTCAAATCTTTTCAAATAGCCCAATTGGAATTGGTTTTAGTGTAATATGTGTAGCTGTTGCATCTTTTAATTTGATTGTTGATTTTGATACAGTTGAGCAATTCCAAGGTCGAGTAAGCAAGGATTATGAATGGTTTTTCGGATTTTCTTTGATGGTTACAATTGTTTGGATGTATGTAGAAATTCTTCAACTCTTGGCAAAACTTCAAAGCAGGAATAATTAGTTAAAAAAATATATAAATACGAAGGCTGGATTTTATTATTATAAAATCCAGCCTTCGTATATGTTAAGCAATCTTAAAAATAATTGTCATATTAGGCATTTTTTATACATTTAAAAACTTTATATAAATATATAAGGATTTAAGGGGAAAATTAAGAATGCCATTACAACGGGTTTTATTTAACACTGCAACTCAAGCAGTGCGAAAATCTAAATATTTATCACAAGATACAAAAATTTCACACATGGTTGAGGATATAGCTTCTCGTTGGAGAACTGCACCGCAGAGTTCTCAAAGTAAAGTCCTTGATAAAATCCAGAATTTAGAGTCTAAATATTCTAAGGACGTTAAAAAATTGAATTTAAACGGTAAAGAGCAAGAATTTGTTATTTATAATGGTTCTTGTAGTGGTTCAAATGAAGGATATTGGGCAAAAGTTAAAGGCTCAAACGATTTATATTATATAAAATATCCTCAATCAGAGGCTCATGCTCGTTCAGAAAAACTTGCAGGTGATTTATATGAACTTGCTGGGGTTGATAGTGCAAAAGTTTCTCTTGTAAAGACATCACACCCTTGGGATCGAGCGACTAAAGTTGGAGTTGCTAGTAAATATCTTTCTTATGATGGACTTCCTACAAAAGCCGACGCACCATTACTTCGAGAAGGTTTTGGAGCAGATTGTTGGCTTGCAAATTGGGATGCACTAAAATCTGGTAATACTGTAATGAAAGGTGGAAAACCTTTAAGATTAGATGTTGGAGGCTCTTTATGTTATAGAGCAAGAGGGGGACGTAAAGGAGCTGCATTTGGTCAGGATGTAACAGAATTATCAACTTTCTTTGATGCTTATTCTCAATCTCGCCCATATTTGCAAGATATGACAAGAGGGGAATTAATAGACTCTCTTTCTCGTGTTGCAATGATACCAGAAAAGCAAATAGCAGATACTATTGAAAAAGCTTCTTATACATTAAAAACAGTACCGCGAGTTCCAGTATATTTAAAAGATAAGGACATATATGCCATTGGAGGCTCAGGAGAAGCTATCTACAGGTCTGGAATTAAAAATCCAGAATATCTAAAAGAGACATTGATTGAGCGTAAAAAATATATCGCATCTTTCATGCTAGATTGTATTCAGACACCTCAAAAGGTGGGTGAAAGTATTGGCGAATATATAAAAAGAGTTCAATCTCAAATGCCAAAAACAGAATATAAATTACCGTTTGATAAAATTAAAATGTCTGCTGCTGTAAAAGATGGTGATTATACATTGGCAGAATGTTTAACCCCAAGTCAAAAGAGATTGTATGAATCTTCTTACGACTCTTATTTATCAACAAAAGGTTCAAACATTGCTCATCCTAAGGCTAATGATATATTGACAGAAGATGTTATGCTTCATTCTGCATCTCCAAAAGATTTAGTGCATATCTTGGATGACGGAATTACATCAGGCGATCTTAGAGGTGCCGTAGGGACAGGCACTGGAGTTGCAACCCAAACTCCTCTTTGTGCAGACTTTTGGGATATAAGAAAAACTTCATCAATAAAAGATTATTTCTCAAAACCTGTATCAGAATTTAATCAAGGGGAATTAAATTTTTTACCGCATAAAAAGAGTAGTGATGGGGAAATGGTTTTTGTTGTTGATAAAAAAGCAGTAAATAAAACAATCATGGATAATTCCTTCAAGGTTAATAGAGATTTAGTTTTCCCTGATACAATTTTAGATTTAGACGGAAACATGCAAGGGCATTTTGGTTATATCAGTCATAGAGCCGTACCTTATGGTGTTCCTGCAAATTCTATTGATAGAATAATTATTCCTAAAGAAAATTATTCTGATGATGCAATTTCAAAAATTAAACAAATTATCCAGAAAAAAGGCTTGGATATTAAGCTATATGATTTAGATGGCAATTTGTTATAGTGATAAATTTTCTCCACTTATCTAGTACAAATAGATGAGATTTTGCTCCATGTATTAAAGATAATTTTTTCTCGTCCGACGGAACATGCATACCTAGTATATTGGAGCTTCAAAATGTCTGAACAAGTTTTAATGCCAATGATTGGCACAAACAATAGAGAAAATAAGGAAAGAGCACAGAATTCATTAGAAAAAGCAAGAATTGCCCATGAAAAATATCTAATGGGGCAAAGAAATAACGACTTGCAAGAAGCTATTGAACACTATGTCGATGCGGTTAAGTATGACCCGACTATTCCTGAAACATACTATCGTCTTGCTACCCTTATGTGGGAACAAGGTCAGATTAGTGTTGATACTGCTATTGAACAATGTCAGACTGCTATTTCTCTTTCTCCGAGAAATAGAGATGCTCACCTTTATACAGGTTATTTTATGCAGTTGGCTCAAGATTATCAATCTGCGGAAAAAGAGTTTAAATCTGCAATTCGCATGAATCCTTTGACTTCTGGTCGTCCAAGAATGATTTTATCTCAATCCATTTTGAATAAAATTAATACTCAAGATGGCTCATTTAAGGATTATGTTGGATTTTTATATTATTTCTTGACTGGTAGTGTAATGCTGGCATGGGATAGACCGACTATGAAAATGTTTTATAAAAACATGTCGAATGATGTTTCTATCTTTTCATATAACACGGTTGGGAAATTTTTAGAAAAGTTTAAAATGTATGATTCTGCTGAAAAAGTTTATAACGATGCGGTTTCAAAAACAACAAAGAGTGAGTATTTTTACAACAAGATGGGTGATTTAGCCCTTCGCAACAAAAATGTTGATAAAACTCTTGAATGTTATCGAAAAGTTTTGGAAGCAAATCCACTTAATCGTTCTGTACTTGTAAAATTAGCGACAATTTTGCAAACTTATTATCCAGAAAATACAGAAGAAGCTATTGATTGTTATGAAAAATTATTAGAATTTGATGTGGATACGGCTCAAATTTATTATGAATTAGGACATTTGTACATGTCAAAAGAAGATAAGTTGAATTCTGTGAGTGCATTCAAACTTGCGGTTGATCGTGATCCAGAAAATCCGTTTTTCAACAATTCATTGGGTTATGCTTATGCTAAGGCTGAATTGTATGATGATGCAATTGAACATTATCAGAAGGCGATTTCTTTAAATCCAGACCCTGAGTGGACTTCAATTGTTTGCCAAGCATTGGGTTCTATTTATGCAGAAAATAAGGGTAATGTTGAAGCTGCTGTTTCAACTTATCAAGCTGGTATAATTCTTGATCCTAAAAATTATGATTTATATATTGCGTTAGGTGATATTTACATGGCTGATTACGATTTGGATCAAGCAATTCGTTCATATTGTGATGCAATTACTCTAAATCCAGATGATGCGAGGGCTTATTCAAAGGTCGGAATTGCTCTTTGGGAAAAAGATTATCTTGAAGAAGCTTTAGTTGCATATCATAAGGCTGTTGAGTTAAGTCCTGAAAATGAATACGCTCAGAATAACTTAGGTATTCTTTATTTAGATGGGCTGGCGGATGCGGAAGAAGCTTTGGAATATTTTGAAGAAGCAATTGCTCTAAATCCGAATTATACATTGGCGTATTTCAATGCTGGTCGTGCAAGTCAAGAAATGGGCTTTACGAATGATGCTGCGAATTATTATCAAATGGCGATAGATTTGAATAGATTAACAAACGAACTTGATGAAGAAGACATCCAACAAAGACTTCATAGCTTGTTCGAAATCTAAGGATATATTATACATTATATTGAAGAGGTAATGGTGTTTGGTAATCCCGAACACCTTTTTTTTATTCTTTAGTTGTTTCCCTCTCCAATGGGAGAGGGAGTAAGGGAGAGGGTCAGATTGAAAAAAATGAAGAACCCTCTCTTGAAATTGTATCTTTTCGCCAACGGCTCAAAGACAATTTCACTCTCTCCCTCGGAGAGAGAAAAGTAGGTCGGCGTTGCTGCGCCGACAATCAAACAATTAGCTGGATTGCTTCGCCTTCGCTCGCAATGGCTGAAGTTAATACTTTAAGTCGTATGTGTCATGTCATACTGAGCGAAGCGAAGTATCTCGTGTTGTACTCGTTCAGATTAACCCCTCACCTCAATCCTCTCCCCAAGGAGAGGAAGACAAATATTAATCAGCCATATTGCACGCAGTTTCACTCGACCCACTTCGCTTCATCGGTTCAGCTAGTGTCCCTTGGAGATGAACAATTATTCCCTCTCCTTGGGGAGAGGGATAGGGTGAGGGGGCAAGCAAAACAAGTCAAACTTTTAGATCCTTCAGGCAAGTTTATGAAATTCTATTTGATTGCTTCTTGAATTTACCGCCTTGGATTCGTTACCATTCTTTAATACTACATTTAGGAATAATTAAATCTTCGCAAAGAATTATATAAATTTCTTCACCTTGTTTGGCATGGTACTTTAACCCAGGGGTAACAAGTCCAGTTACAAGCCCGATAAAACATCCAATGGCAACCCCTGTTCCTGCTCCAATTGCAATTTTGTGAGGTTTGGGAATGAATGCAAGACCTACACCAGCTCCTGTTCCAACTGCACCAATACCAACAGTTGAAGCTGCGAGTTTTCCTGCAGTCATCCAACCATTTTCAACAAGTGAAAAATCTTTGCTGAATGGTTTTGCTTTAACTTCTAATTCTGTGTTGTCCGGTAATATAAGTTTATCTATATTAATATAGACTCTTGCATTTTTGTTAAGTTTCTTTTGCGGAGTTATTCCTCTAACAAAACCAGAAAATTTTGTTCCCATTGGAATAATCAATGTTCCGCAAGATGAAAGAATATCTTTCGGAACATAAAAATAAACTCTATCTCCTTCTTTTGCACATTCTGAAAGAAATTTACATTCAAACGCAACTTTTATTACATCTCCTTTGGAAAGTATATAATAATTTTCTGTTGTATTTATGCAATTGTTTGGGGCTTTGGAATGAGTTTTGGCTAAAGATTCAGATGTTTTTATACATTCGCATTGCACATCTGATGCTAAAACACTAACTGGAGATAGGCTGATAATTCCTAAACTTAAAAATAATGACAACAATTTTTTCATACGTCAACTATAAATTAAAAACATTGAAAATATATTGCCGGAATGTCTTAGTTAAGGTTTCTTTAATTTTTTATCTTCGATATGGGTGCAGAATTCTAGGGTTCTTTTTATCTCTTATATAAATTGGTTTTCTGTTTCTTGGATTTGGGAAATATTTTATCCTTTGAGGAGGGGTTGTTGTTGTGGCTTCTTCTTGTTCTCCGGATTCTACTTTTTCAACATATGTATAAGCTGCATCAACTCTTTTTTGTGGGGCGGATTTAGCTCTGTGAAGTTCTTTCATATATGCACGCTGATATTTTCCAAAAGGAATGAGTGCAATTAGCCCCATTACAGTGAAAATAGTTAGAAAAATCCAGATTTTTTTTAATATATCAGCCATATTTTAATAATAACAAATTGCTCAAAAGTTGTAAATAAATCGGGTAATTTTTCCTTGATATTATGTTAAATATTTGGTAGAATTTTATTATCAATCGTAAAAGAGAAAAAAGTAAGTAAGTGAACAATCTTTTGAAAAGGAGAAGAGACTATGATTAAAAAGTTTACTTCACTAATGGCTCTATTATTTATGATGGCTGTTGGTGTTTCACCTGCTTTGGCAAGTGAAGCCGATTTGGTTGTTCCAAGTATTAGAAACATCAATCCTCATAGCTATATGCTATTGTTGATTGGTCTTGGAATTTCTGTTATCGGTTTGATTTTCGGGCTTATTGAGTTCTTGAAAATCAGAAAATTAGATGTCCACAAAGCGATGGACAGTGTTGGGAATACTATTTTTGAAACTTGTAAAACTTATCTTGTTCAACAAGGTAAATTTTTATTGGTATTAGAAGTATTAATTGGTCTATGTATTTTATTCTACTTTAAGTTCTTACAACATATGAGTACTGCTGAAGTATTGACAATCTTAGCTTGGTCAGTAATCGGTATTTTAGGTTCTTATGCTGTTGCTTGGTTCGGTATTAGAATGAATACTTTAGCAAATTCAAGAACTGCATTTGCTTCTTTAAAAGGAAATCCATTAAATATTTTAAATATTCCTTTGAAAGCTGGTATGAGTATCGGTGTTTTATTAGTATCTGTTGAACTTATTATGATGCTTTTAATTCTTTTATTCATTCCTGGAAATATTGCTGGTGCTTGTTTCATCGGTTTTGCTATCGGTGAATCTTTGGGTGCTTCTGCTCTTCGTGTTGCCGGTGGTATTTTTACAAAAATTGCTGATATTGGTTCTGACTTGATGAAAATTCAATTCGGTATCAAAGAAGATGACCCTAGAAACCCTGGTGTAATTGCCGATTGTACTGGTGATAACGCTGGCGACTCTATTGGACCAACAGCTGATGGTTTTGAAACATATGGTGTAACTGGTGTTGCTTTAGTAAGTTTCATCTTATTAGCCGTTCTAGGTCAAGAAAATCAAGTTCAATTATTGGCTTGGATTTTCGTTATGAGATTCTTAATGATTGTAACTTCTGTTGTTGCATATTGGGTAAACGGTCTATTCGATAAATGCTATGCTAAAAAAGCAGAAAAATTTGATTTTGAAGTTCCACTAACAAGACTTGTTTGGATTACTTCAATTCTTTCAATTTGTATGACTTTTGGTGTAAGCCACTGGTTATTATCTTCAATGGGTAATCACATTTGGTTAGTATTATCTTGTATTATTTCTTGCGGTACTTTAGGTGCAGCTCTTATTCCTGAATTTACAAAGATATTTACTTCTCCAAAAGCAAAACACACAGAAGAAGTTGTTACAGCTTCTAGAGAAGGCGGAGCTTCTTTAACAATTCTTTCAGGTATCGTTTCAGGTAACTTCTCAGGTTTCTGGATTGGTATGGTAATCGTATTGTTGATGGCTTTAGCTTATGTTGCAAGTACTCACATTCCAGCTACATTGATGAGCTACTCATCAGTATTTGCATTTGGTCTTGTAGCATTTGGTTTCTTAGGAATGGGTCCTGTTACAATTGCTGTTGACTCTTATGGCCCTGTAACAGATAACGCTCAATCAGTTTATGAATTATCATTGATTGAAGAACTTCCTAACGTAAAAGAAGAAATCAAAGAACAATATGGATTCGATGCTGATTTTGAAAATGCTAAACAATACTTAGAAGAAAATGATGGTGCAGGTAACACATTTAAAGCAACTTCTAAACCTGTTCTTATTGGTACAGCTGTTGTTGGTGCTACTACAATGATTTTCTCATTGATTTTAGTTATTCAAAATACATTGGGTATTGAACCAGAAAAGATTTTGAACTTGTTAAACCCTTACACATTGTTAGGTTTATTAACAGGTGGTGCAGTAATTTACTGGTTCAGTGGTGCTTCTATGCAAGCTGTTACAACTGGTGCATATCGTGCAGTTGAATACATTAAAGACAATATCAAATTAGGTGATGCAGATGAAAAGAGTGCAAATGTTGCAAATTCAAAAGAAGTTGTAAAAATCTGTACTCAATATGCTCAAAAAGGTATGGTTAATATCTTTATCGCATTGTTTACATTTGCATTAGCTTTAGCTTGCTTGTCAGCTCCTGGTTGCAAAACTCAACTTGCAGTTTCATTCTTTGTAAGCTACTTGATTGCAATTGCAGTATTTGGTTTGTTCCAAGCTGTATTTATGGCAAACGCTGGCGGATGTTGGGATAACGCTAAGAAAATCGTAGAAGTTGATTTGAAAGAAAAGGGAACACCTCTTCACGAAGCAACAGTTGTTGGCGATACTGTTGGTGACCCATTCAAAGATACTTCATCTGTTGCGATGAACCCAATCATCAAATTTACAACATTGTTTGGTTTGTTGGCAATGGAAATTGCTATCAACGAAAACTTCAGACATATTGCACCATATGTTGGTGTTGTATTCTTGATTATCGCTTTAATCTTTGTAGTTCGTTCATTCTACGGAATGAGAATTCCTTCAAAGAAGTAAGATGATAAAATCTTAAGGAAAAGGGACTTTTCAAATTTTGAAAAGTCCCTTTTTTATACTTATACATTTAAGTTAAGTTCTAATTATAACTTCCCGTTTCTCATTAGTTCTTCCATTTCTAATCGTGAAATATAATTTCTCATTTCGATATAAGTATCTGGTTTCATTTCTTCGGCATATCTTTCAAGATTTGCTCTCGCTTGTGATGGAAGATCACTATTTTTTACTATAGTTGTTTTAATATCTGCAAGTCTTGCAGGACTGTGTTGAGTCATTTTAGGGGTAATAACATTTACTTTTGTTCCTATTAGGGGTAATACTTTCAATTTTTTCTCCTTAAATTTTTTTTTAATATATGCACTTTATCTATAATACCTCGAAAAAATAAAATTTGCTAAAATAAATATTTTTTATTACGCAAAAAATAATATTGAGGGGTTTTAGTATTACAAAACTTAAAATTATATTGTTAGAAATATCAGACAGATTTATAATATTCTATGCAGGCAGAAATGGAAAGGATTTAATAAGAAATGGTTGCAATCGAAGAAAAGACTTATCCTCAACTCGAAAGGGCTATTAACCCAACACATGACATCAAATTGTTCGCTGGACGTTCAAACCCAAAATTGGCACAAGAAATTGCTGATCAATTAGGTACAACGGTTGGTCCTATGGTTGTTAAAAATTTCTCTGATGGAGAAATTTATGTACAAGTTAAAGAAAGCGTTAGAGGGGATGATGTTTTTATTATTCAACCTGTTTGCGATCCTGTAAATGAAAATTTAATGGAATTGTTGATTATTATTGATGCTTTCAAACGTGCAAGTGCAAAAACGATTACAGCGGTAATTCCTTATTATGGTTATGCAAGACAAGATAGAAAAACTTCTGGTCGTGAAGCAATTACTGCAAAATTAGTTGCGGATTTGCTTACAACTGCTGGAGCTAATAGAGTTCTTGCTATGGATTTACATACTGGTCAAATTCAAGGCTTCTTTAATATTCTTGTTGACCATATTTTTGCAACAAATGTTTTGGTTAATTATATCAAAGATTTAGGTATCCCTACTGAGAATATGGTTGCTGTATCTCCTGATATGGGTGGTGCGAATAGAACTCGTCATTTTGCAAAAAAATTGGATATTCCTATTGCAATTATTGATAAAAGACGTGACAAACACAATGAGGCAATTGCAACTAATGTAATTGGTGACGTAGAAAATAAAGTTTGTTTAATGTTTGATGATATTATTGATACAGCAGGTACAATTTGCGAAGCAGCTAAATTGTTAAAATCAAAGGGTGCTAAAGATGTATATGTTGGTGCTACTCACCCAGTATTTTCTGGCCCTGCGGTTGAAAGATTGGCTTCTGCTCCAATCAAAGAATGTATTGTAACAAATACTATTCCTTTAGATATGAGTAAAATGCCTTCTAATATTAAACAAATTTCAGTTGCACCATTGTTGGCTCAAGCAATTTCAAGAATTCATGATGATGAATCAATTAGTTCATTGTTTGGATTTGAAAAAGAAATGCAAGTATAGTACAATAGACTTAATAAAGTTGGAAAATGAAAAAGATTATAGAGCAGGATGTTTTATTCCTGCTCTTTTTTTATTTAATATTTTTCATAAAAAAAAGCCGTTTCTAAAAAGAACGGCTACCAGACTTGGGGAGGAGGTATGAAAAACTTTCGTTTTTCATATCTATATTATTTATTACGACCGAGTTTTTATTTTCTTTAGCTAAATGTAAAAAATCTCCTCTATATGGAGGAGATTTTTGTCGTGAATTCTTTTTTATTTCAGTTTACCAAGTTAAATATCTGATTGTTGATGCCACATTTGCAGCGGCATTGATAACGTTTGCTGCCGTATTTATTCCTGCATAATCATCTCTAACGATAACAGCACTTGTTGAAGTTGAAACGGGTTCCACAATATCGCTGTAATATCTTGTCGGATAATATGTGTAAGAAGTTGAGTAATATGATGGGTAGTAATATGAATAATAATATGGTCTATAAAATGGCATAGGACGATACATAGGTGGAGGTGGTAAAGGACGTCTAGCCATGTGCATAGGAGGTGGTCCCATCGGAGGTCTATTCATGCCCATTGGTGGACGGTTCATTGATGTTCCCCCGTGCATAGGTGGTCTTCCTCCCATAGAAGGTCCATGTCCCATGCCTCCTCCTGGCGGAGCCGCAAAACTTGGTGCTGTTGTTAAAAACGCTATACCTAGGGCTAGTAAACATATAATCTTTTTCATGCCTATTCTCCTATTTTTGACTCCACACATATCTATAACGATATTATTAAACCATAAGTTCATTTTTTTTGAATAGTTTGTGAATATTTTATAAGAAATTTTTATTTTAATTAGAGCCTGTGTTTATGGTATAAATGTGATATATAGGAGCGTTTTGGATGGATGAATTTTCTAAAAATGATATAATTGAAATTTTAAAAGATGACTCAAAAAATGATTGGTTATTTTCTCTTGCGGATAAAACAAGAAAAGAGTATGTTGGGGATGAAGTTCATTTGAGGGGATTAATTGAGTTTTCTAATATTTGTAAACGTCAATGTAAGTATTGTGGTTTGAGAAGTGAAGATAAATATATTGATCGTTATCGAATTTCAAAAGATGATATTATATCTTATGCTGAACATGCTGCGAATATGGGTTATAAAACTATTGTTCTCCAATCAGGGGAGGACGAGTATTATAATACTGATTTGATGTGTGAAATAATAAAAGGTATAAAAAATCTTGGTGTAGCTCTTACTCTAAGTATTGGGGAAAAAACTTATGAAGAGTATAAAGCCTTCAAAGATGCTGGAGCTGATAGATACTTAATAAGAATTGAAACTACCGATAGAAATTTATATAAACAAATGCACCCAAATATGGATTTTGATAATAGAGTTAGGTGTTTGAAAGATTTGGGTCGTTTAGGATATGAAGTTGGAACAGGTTGTCTTGTAGGTCTTCCAGGGCAGACAATTGAATCTTTGGCAGAAGATATTTTATTTTTCAAAGAAATAAATGCGGATATGGTTGGAATTGGTCCATTCATTCCTCATCCTCACACTCCATTGAAAGATGAACAAACCGGAAGTTTTACTTTAGCTCTAAAAGTCATGGCTTTGACAAGAATTTTGTTAAAAGATATAAATATTCCTGCAACTACGGCGATGGAAACTCTTAATCCAAATGGAAGAATTATTGCACTTCAAAGTGGAGCAAATGTTGTTATGCCAAATGTTACAACAACTGAATATCGTGCAAAATATGAGATTTATCCAAATAAAATATGTATAAACGAAAATCCGGATAAATGTAGGGGTTGTATTTCGGCTAAAATTCAATCAATTGGTAGAACAATATCAACTTCTCAAGGATTTAGAGCAAGAAAATAATTATAATGGGCGATTTGCTCTATATAGTGCCTTTAAAGTTTTAATAATACGTTGGAAAATGTTGGTATTTTTTGTTTCTCTATTCATTTTAGCTAAACAATCACTGTTTGTTTGATTATATTTTGTTTTGTAGGAGTTATTCATTATTCGTCCTACAGAATTTTTAATTGAACCTATTTTTTGATATTGTATTGGTTTTGCTGAACAAAATGAAACTTCCATATTTTAAATCCTTTTTTTTGCTTAGTAAGTTTATATGTGTTTATATAAAATCCGTAAATTTAATTTTTGAACCCATTATCTTCACAAATTTTTACTAAATTTGTTTTTTTTGAATTTACCTCATCAAAGAGGTATTTATTTTTTGTGAATTTCTGAATTAAATTTATTGATTTTTCATACATCTTTATTGCTCCTTTTAGTAATTCGAGCTGATTAGCAGACTGAATAGATCCGAGTTCTTGATTGTATTTGCCCCACAAATAATATATTTTTGATAATAAATCATTCATATTATATCTTTTTGCAAGAATTGTTGCGGATTCAAGGTTGATTTTTGCTGTTTCAAAATCAGATTTTTCCATATTTGCTTTTGCTAAAAGAATTTTTAATAAAACAATGAAGAAAGAGTTATTAATTCTAGGATTTTGAGCAATTTCAAGTGCTTGTTCTGCAATCTCAATTGAATTTTTAGCTCCTTCTGCAATGAGCGTTGCATCTGCAATCAAGTACCAAGATAATAATGCTCCAAGTGCTATTTTTTCTTTGGCAAAATATGTTACTTGTTCATTATATATTTCTAAGGCGTGTTTTGCTTGCTGATTATCTTTAAATATCTTTCCAAGTAATACTTTTAAGACATTTTTAGCAAAATTATCTCCGATGTTATTTGCAAAAGTTACAGCATCAAATAATGTTTCTCTTAATTCATCATAATCTTTTAAGAAAAATTTATTAATTATGAAAATCATATTCCAATGAGAAATTGTTTCGGCATCCATAATATCTTTTCTATAAATTCTACTGATGTCCTCTAACAATCCTTCCGATGTTAAAAAATCGCCCTTCATTGTATTTGCAATGGCAAGAACAAGTTTTGCTTTACAAATTAATAGTTGGTCATCAATCCGATGCTTTTCAATAATATCAAAGAGTTTTGTTAATATTTCAAAGCTACGGTCATTTCCTTGGAGTGCAAGAGCATTTGCAAGTACTAGATTTGTTCTAATCCAAGTATCATAAACTAATCCAATTGGAATTGTAATTTTTTTCTTTGGGTTTGATAAAACTTCATTCAACGTAGGTAAAATGTCATTATCAATAGTGTTGATAACTTCTCCACAGTTTCCGATATATATAAGAGATTTTAATTTTGTTGATTTTACCATTGCCGCTTTCAGTGTTTGTTCTGGTTTTAATTTTTTCAAAACATTATCAACGCATTCAATATCTCCAAAGTAATTTTCTGTTTTTTTACAACATTGAGCCATATAACTTAATAATTCTATTTCTTTGGCTTCATTATTATTAGATTTAGCATTTGCGATCGCATCCGGTAAGTATTCAATTGCTTCTTCCGGATTATATTCTGTTAGCAATTTTCCTAATCTTTCACTTATGTTAAAGCGAATGTTTAATGTTTCATTTTCATTAAATTCATTTAGCAATGCAAGGCATTGTTTTTGAGAGATTACATATAGGTTAATGTCTCCAATGTATGAGGCAAGTCTTGTAATTTTAGTCCAAATATCAAATGCCATACGGTTTTCTTTTAGATTGTGGGCTATCATTGCCATTGTTGCATTTGTATTTAGGGTATAGATGCTAAGAGCTTTTCCTATTTTTACATTTATATCTGCAAATGCAGAGTTGTGCGTAATATTTTTTAAAATTGTTTCCCATAATAAAAGATTATTAAATTCATAATAAATTTGGTTGTATGGTCGTATAAATTTGGATTTTACAAGGTAAGACATAATATCTAAAAATTCTTGATTTTTATATCCAAAAATATCTTTTAATAAGACTAAATTTAATTTATTTCCGAGAATTGCTGCACAACATAACAATTTGTGAGCTTCTTGGTTAATTTTTTTTAGTGTTTCTAATCTATCTAGAATTAATTTATTAAAATTGTTTGGGAGTAAAAATGCTTTGTCTGAGATTTGGCAATCAAAAGAATAACTTACTGCCTGTTCTACAAATGCCGGATTACCATTACTTTTTTCTATGATAACTTCTTTTTCTCGTTCAGTTATATATGTTCCTGCTTCTGATGTCATTTTTATATTTTGAGCTAACTCTTTTGCTGCCATTGGAGCAAGGTTAATATCAATATATGATTTTACATCTAATTCTTCAACTAAAAAGTAACTATTAATTGGCTTTGGATTGTTATAAATGGCGATGAATTTCAAATTTTTTTGCACAATTGATTTTTGCATTAATGTTGTAAAGAATTCAACTGAAAAACCGTCGATGAAGTCAAAATTATCAATTACAAAAATAAATCTTTCTGTATTTGCAAATGCACCAAAAATTTGAAATAAGATTTCAAAAGTTCTTTTTTTATTATGTATTATGTCTTCGTAATTTCCGTCTTTATAATTGTATAAGAAGTTTATAAAGTCAGAAATTTCATCTTTTTTTAGAAATTTAAATTCGTTTTCAAAGAATGTTGTTGCGTTTTGTTGAAACTCCTCATTATTTATACAGAAATTAGGAAGGTTAAAAGTATTCAATAACATATCTTGAATTACTCCCCCAGGGGAAAGTTGAGTTATCGGAGAACATTCTCCAATGCACCATTGAAAATGTTCATTTTCAAGATTTTTGATTGCCTTTTTGAGTAATGTTGTTTTTCCTGCCCCTTTAGTTCCTGCAATAGAAAAAATCTTTTTATCTTTTGAAAGAATTCCATCTGTAAGAATGTCGAATGCTTGTTTGTGGGTTAGATATTTAGGTGCAAATTCTAAAGGTGATTTAGTTTCGTTTTTGTTTATTTGTTGTGTATTTTCAAAAGGAAGACCGCATTTTCTGCATTTGGTTGCATCTGGGAAATTTACACCATTACAATGTTTGCAAACTTTTAAAAGTTCTGAGTTACAGGACGTACAATTCATATTCCCAATTGGGTTTACTGTATTACATTTTGAACATAACAATCCAACCCTTGATTTACAGAAGGGACATTTTAAAGATGATTTCGGAATATTTTTTTTACAAACAGGACATTTCATTTTGAAAATATACTTATTCTATTGCATTTTTTACTAAACCCATAAGGCTGTATAGTCTTTTGGATACTTCAGATTGTGAAATCCCAATTTCTTGTGAAATTTCTTTCTGTGTCATGCCTTTATCATAACGCAAAGTATATATATGTAAATAGTCTTTATCCGGCTTTTGTGCATCTATTTCCTTTATTGTATCAGCTACAAATTTAAGAATTTCTTTTTGAATAACAATTTCTTCCGGATTGTGAGGAATATTAATGCTTGAGTAGTCAATTTTTACATTAGAGTAATCAATACTATCGTTACGCTCTAATGCAACTTCTTTTGTTGACATATAACCGCTACGTGTTCTTCTCAAGCGTCCGGAATCTTTTAATACGCTGATAATAGATGTTGTTACAATACGTTTTAAGTATGCTTCCAGAGTTGCTTCAGACTCAATCGCATTCATTATTGATAATGAACGTTTAGCAGTTTCATTAAAAAAATCTTCGTATAAATCTTCGTTATTAGAATATTTACGATCGCTTTTTATTAATCTTTCTATTAAGTCAATATTGTCTTGTGTTAATTCCACAATCTGGCTTCCTCTACTTCAAAAATATTATATCATATTTAGAAATAAATTTTAAGTATTACCGTAGTGCTTTCGTCATTTCCTATGCTATGAGGGGCTTTTAAGACTCCGAGTGTTTGGTTAACAGTTTGTAACACAATGTCATCAACTTGCTTAGAGCCACTTGATAATATCATTCTTGATTCTTTAAATGAGCCATCCTGATTGAATGTTACGCTTACTCTTACTTGGTCTGTATAAGTGAAATCAGTTGCAAGTAATAAATCACTTGTTAGGGCAAGTTTCAAGCTTTTACCTGCAGATTGGAAGTATTGTCTAAAGTTTGCATTGTATGAAACATAATCAGGAACTTCCCAAGATAATTTTTTAACTTCAATGAAAGATGTAGCTCCAATTTTTTTAGTTTGGATATTCTTAGGTACAACAGTAGCTGGAAGAGTTGATTTTGTTTGTGCTTGTTGTTTTTGTGTTGCTGTAGTTAACGGTTGTTGTGCAGAAGGTGTTTTTGTCGCTTCGTCCATATTTACTACATTGTTTTCATCAATATTAAGGGTATTGGCATCTGTAACTCCATTGTCAGTGCTTGTTGGAGTTGCATCGTCTGTTATTGGTTGAGGTGTTTCGTCAGCCGGTTTTAACATTTTGAAAACGGAAACGCCAATAATTCCTGCAACTGCTAAAACTAAAAAGAATCCAACAATTCCAAGTCCGATACCTAAACCTATTTTAGAATTATTTCCTCTTGCAGAACCTAATCTTCCCGGAGTTTGTAATAATGCTGCTCCAGGAACATTTTCTTCGTTGTATAAACTTTCTAGTTGTTCTGGTCCTTCAAAGTTTTGAGCTTCTGGATTATTTATATCAATTGGAATTTCTCCAACCTTGAATGTTTTATCACTTATAACTGTAGAATTTTCCATTACAGTGAATGCTTTTTCTGTAGGTTCCGGTTCCGTGATAAGCTCTTCTTCATGTGCTGGTTCGTTTTCATTTGTACTGTCATCTTCTGTTGGTTCAGTTAAATCATCCAGTGTAATATCTTCGTTTGAATTTAATTCAGGTTGAAGTTCTTCTGTTTCAGACTGTCCCTGCGGATGATTTTCTTCTTCCGGAGTTGTTAAATCTAAATCATCTAATTCGGCAAAATCTGCATCTGAATCCTCGGGTGATTGGAGGTCTTCAATTGTTAAATCGTCTGTATCTGTGCCATCTTCTCCTGCAAGTTCTGCTAAGAAGTCATCAACACTTTCTTCGTCTGAATTTTCGTTTGATGCTGTTGCTTCTTCTGTATTTTTTTCTTCCGAAATTACATCATTGTCAAAATCGGTGTCTTCTAGTTCTGCTAATAATGAATTTGCATCTTGATTGGTATCTGAGTCTTGTAGTTGAGTTTCTTCATCAAGTGTAGGAAGAGTATCTATATCATCAAGAGTAGTAATTTCTTCCTCGTGAGTTGGTTCTTCTATTGTTGTTTCTTTATTATTTTCTTCTTTGTCTGTATCGATAGATGAATCTTCGAGCATTGAGTCTGATAAATCTTCTGTTGTTTCGATTAAATCCGTGTCAAAGCCGTCAAGGTTTAAAGAATCTTTGTTGTCATCAATTACTAGCTCATTTGTCATTCCTAAATCAACAAGGTGTTCATCAGTATCACTTTCCAGTCCAATGTCAAAATTCAAATTATCAATAGAAGATGTTCCATCCGCATTCATATCTATTGTTGAATTATCAAAATTTAAGTCTGAAAGGTTGTTAACTTCATTCAACTTTTCTTCTGTCATTTTTATATCTAAATCTTCTACTGGTGTTGTTGGAGAGTCTATTGCTGATATGTGGCTTAAATCTTCAAGATTTTCGGTTGTTTCGGGTTTAAATTCTTCAACTGGGGTCCCGTCAATATTTCCAAAATCAATAGCTTCTTGTTCGATATTTTCATATCCTTTTGAATTGGTATCAACAGTTTGAAGTTCTGATAAGTCTTTTGGAGTTTCTGTTTGTCCTGATTTTTCAGCTTCTAAATCAGCTTCTATTTTGGCAGAAGATAAGTCGTATGCCGCAATATGTTCTGGAATATCATTTGCGTTAGTAGTTGTTTTTGCATAATCAATTTTGTCAAGATTAGTATGCTGAGATTCAAGATTTTTTGATACAATATCTTCAACAATATCTCCGGCAACGCCTGCAAGTTTCATTGCTTCGGTCGATGCTGTGCCTGCGACTGCTGCTTCTGCTGTTCCAGTAATTGCAGCTCCTGCCGCACCTGCTGCGGCAATAGTTGTTGTAGCTTCGATTGCCTTTTTAGCTGTATCTGCAACAACTTGGGACAACTGATTGTTAGGCTTTTCATCAGGAGAAGTTGTTTCATCTACATCCATATCTTCGTCAATACTATCTAAATCAAGTGTTTTATCCATATCAAGATCAATATCCATATCCGGTAAGTTATCTTGAATAGTTGTTTCTTCTGGTTCGATAGTTGCGTCTTGTGCAACAACTGGTTCAGATTCTTCTGTAGATTGTTCCGTATTTGTTGTGCTATTTAATAAATCTTCTTCCTCAGTAGAAGTATCATCATCAAAGAAAGATTCGTCAAAAATCATTTCATCTTCATCTGAATTAGAAAAATCCAAATCTGTAGCAACTTCTTCTTCTAAATTTTCTTCATCCGTAGAATTTTCTTGTTCCTGTTGTTCTTCTTGTTCTTGTGTTTCGTTTTCAGAGCTTGAAGAGTCTTCTAATGTTTGAGTTGCAACAGGTAAATCTGCTTCTAATTCTTTGCCGAAAGAGCTGCCAACGCTAAAAGACAGAGTTTCAAAATTATCAAATTCTAACACAGAATCTCTTAAAGAATCACTAAGTAATAGTAGATTAATCAGTTCTTGCTCTTCTTCTTGTGAAATACTGTGGTCTGACATTGAAATAAATAATTCTCTTGCATGTAACATTTCATCTTCAGAAATCCCTTTATCGGTATTTCCAGTAAAGTTTTTAATATATTGAGTTAATTTTTCTGGGGAAGATAATTTTTCTTTTTCAATAAAGTAATAATCAGAATTTTGTTTGTTTTTGTTTATTCTTGCTGGTTCAAAATAACCTAAGAATTCTACAAATTTGAAATCTGGAGATAATTTCATCGCAAGGTAAATATCAGGTTCAATACCTAATTTTGCGTGGCTTTTTGGTATAAAAATTTGGCTTTCATCAAAAACAACTCTAACATCTATATGAATATTTGGTAACATAATATCAGCAATATCAATTTTTTCTAAGATTTTAGAAATTGAATGAAGGTTGTGTGTTTCATGTGCATCAATACCTTCAGAAGCCAAATATTTGCTTGCAAGTTCTGCTCCAAGTGCGTTGATATAAGCTCTGTCTTTTACTTCTTTTTTGACAAAACTTCTAGACATAAATTCTGCTTCTGTTTTGTTTTCGTCATCAATATAGATTATTGCATCTTGTTTTTGTGCCATTTTTTACTTTCTCCTCTTCCCGATTATATAGATGGCACGACATTTAAAAATATTCCAAAATTTGTGTAAATTTTTGTAACGAATTCTTGAAAATGTGTTATCATGAAGTCAAAATTAACTCGTTAGGTGTTTTATTATGAGAGAGTAAATAAAGTGTATAGGAGGTTCTCTGATGTCTATGATGGTCAATCCAGTTGCAATGAGCAACGTACGTTTTTGTGGTGGTGCAGAAGGTGCTGATATTTTAAGTCGCCCAGGAAAATTTGCTAATGCTAACCCATCAGCAGAAGCTCCAGCAGCTGAAAAAGCTCCAAAAAAGAAATCTCACAAATTATTGAAAACAATTGTTGGTTTAGCTGTTGTCGCAGGTGCATTAGTTGCGTTACCTAAAGCTTTCCCTAATGCTATTAAGGTTCTAGGTGAAGATGCAATGAAAAATGCTTCATGGAAGCAAAAAGCAGGTCATTATTTAGCTAAAGTTGGTGAAGGTATCGGCAAATATACATATGAACCAATTGCTAAATTATTCAAAGGTAAAGAAAAAGAAGTTGCAGAAGCAGCTACAAATGTTGTTGCATAGATAAGAAACCAATTTATATAATAAAAAATGTCGTAAGAGATATTCTTGCGACATTTTTTATTTATCTTCTAAAAAATCTGCTAAAATCACATTGCTGACGAGTATTCCGTTTGGAGTTAGGGAATATCCGTTTTGAGTTTTTTGAATAAGTTTTAATTCTAGGTATTTATTCAAAATATTTTGGTATTTTTGTTCAAAATCAATTCCATATTTACAGTTTATTTTTGATACCATGATTCCTTTCATTTCTCGGAATCCTAAAAATATCTCTTCTTCAAGTTTTTCCTGTGTTGTGAGTAGTTTTTCTTCTTGGTGTTTAATTGGATTTTTTATATATTGTTCAATTGTTTCAATATTTCCGTATCTAATACCATTTGTATAGCCGTGTGCTGATACCCCAAAGCCGTAATATTCCTCATTGTTCCAGTAATTTAAGTTGTGCCTTGAGTTGTAATTAGGTAGTGAAAAATTACTTACTTCATAATGCTCAAATCCTTTGCTTGTTAATAATTCGATAGCCCCAAGGTACATATCTGCTTGAATATCGTCATCGGGAAGATTTTGTGGCATGTGATTATAAAAGTAGCATCCGTCCTCTATTTTTAGTCCATATAATGATATGTGTTGAACTCCTAAATCGATAGCTTGTTTAAGGTCTGAATAAAACATTTCAGGGGTTTGATTGGGTAATCCATATATAAAATCTAAACTAATATTTCCAAATTCTGCATTTTGAGCTATTTTCACAGATTCAATTACTTGTTGTGCATTGTGCCGTCTGTTAATTTGTTTTAGAATTTCGTCATTAAATGTTTGGCAGCCAAGGCTGATTCTATTTACTCCGAGGTCAAAAAGTCCTCGCATGTAGTCATAATTAACGTCCTCAGGATTTAGTTCGGTAGTTATTTCGGCAGTTGGTTCGGGCTTAAGTTTTTCAAAAATTTTGGAGAAGTCTTGAAGTTCGAGTGTAGATGGTGTTCCTCCGCCGAAGTAAATTGTGTCAAGGAGTTCTCCTTTGTAATAATAATTTATTTCTTTTAATAATGCCTTAATATAATCGTCCTTTAGCTCTAATTTGTTGAACGATACAAAAGAACAATAGTGGCACTTGGATTTGCAAAACGGTATGTGAATGTATGCACTTTTAACCATACCAATATTATATTCTGTAAAAATAAATTTGCTGAAAATGATGGATTATGAAGTTTTGTAAATTGTCTAAAACCTCCTATTGGTACGTCTTTTTAGGGTTCGTTGCATGTTTTTTGTTGAAAATGTTAAAGTTCAGCTGAGTGAATGCCGATAATCCATGTGCGTAAAAGTAATAAGGTATATTAGAAAGGTAAAAAATGACAACAATATGTGTAAGAGGTAAGCCAGGATGAATGTTTAGTGGCTATAAATATTAGAAAAAGATATAAATGTTACAAAAATTAACAATTCGAAAACCCAGTGTCAACAAGGGTTTAGGAGAATAGTATATATTTTTTCTATATTTTATAGTCAATTTTTCAATACAAAAAGTTTTTATTAAAACATAGTGAAAGTAATACAAGTTTCTATAAGAAAGAAAGGACAGAAGAATGCCAGGACCAGGAGAAGTGGGTGCAAATACACCGGTATATGTACAAACCATGTGGGGCAAAATTGAAGTAACGGATGAAAATAAAGCCAGTCTTCAAAAACAAGGTTTGTTAGATGAAAATTTTAAACCAAAATCTCAACCTCAAGGAGATGAAGTATCTCTTCGTTCAAATTATGTAGAATTAACAGAAGAGGACAGAGCAGCACAAGACGCTAGAACTCAAGAAAGATCTGTGAATTCCCAAGTTGATAGTTATTGTGGGAAATTAGCTCCTAAATGTGAGACGGATGGTTTAAAAGATGCTGTAACAAAAATGTCAGAATTTCTTAAAGGCGGTGAAACTGCAAAGGCTGCTGAACAATACAAGATATTGCTTGCAGCAGGGGTAATTACTGAAGATTTAGGTAAAGTTCCATTTAAAGCTGAGATGGAAAAAGTTATTCAACAAGAAAAAGCCAATGATTTTGCTGATAGCTTGAATACAAGAGAAAATCTTGCAAAATTAAAAGAACAATATACAGAAAATAAAGCTAAAGATAATGACCAACTAGATAAAGAAGGTATTGAACATGGTCATCGTTCATATCGTCGTGCGAATAAAAAGTTAGAGAAATCTGCTAATAGACAACTTGCTTTGGATAAAACATATATTAAAGATAAAACATATGTTATTGGCGGTAAAGAAATGACTGGTGAAGAGGCTTATGAATATAGAAAAAAAGAAGCAAAAGCAAATAATACTTGGGATAGTAAAGCAAAAGAATATACTTTAATGTCTGATAGAGGCTTGAAAACAGCTCAAAAAATTAAAGAAAAACTTAATGTTGATGTTTTTGATGCCGATGGAAATATTGATGTTGAAAAGGCTCAAGCGTTTGCAAGAGAATACGCATCTACAACAGGTAACAGAGCAGATAAAAATGAATTGAAACAACTTGCGGCTGATTTAGGTCTTAAAGAAAAAGACGTTAAACAATTCTTGAAAGGTATCAACGTAGATTACCAAAAAGATAAACGTTGGATTGGTGCAACTGCAGGTGTTGTTGTCGGTGCTGCTACAACTTATTTAGCTGCTAAGGCATTTGCTCATGGCAAAACAACCGGTGGCACTCCGGATACTGAAAAAACCACTATTGAAAATAAAATCATTACAATAATTGATAAAAATGGTGGTAAACACACAGATACCATTTCTAACGTAATTACAGAACTTATTCCGGGGGCTCCAGGTAAAGCTGTTTCTTGGTTAAGTAAAGTTCTTCCTGGCTTAGGTATTGGTATCCCAGCAGGTGTTGGAACTGCGTATTTGGTTAACTCCCTAGTTAATAGAGATGTTAATATCTTGAAAAAAGGTCATACTTTAGCCGAGGCTTTGAAAGATCCGAAATTGGTTAAAAAGGCTGGTAACCAAGATATTATGAAACAAATTGCAAATGCCGATGTTGGACCATATAAAGCTGGTTCCCCAGAAGCTGACATGATTAAATTAGCAATCTTAGGTCAGGCAATGGGTGCTAATGAAAATGAAAAAGGTAAGTTAAATAAACAAGAACTTATCGGTGCTATGGCTCAAATCAACAAATGTAATGATGATTACAAAAAAGATCCAAACAAAGGTCCAGATCTTACAGTCGATCAACCAGGCAAAACACCAGAAAAACCAGATAAACCAGAACCACCTGCTTTTGACCCTACAAAAGATGGTAAAAACTATAAATTAGGCGACAAATTCTGGAACACCGCATTGAATGATGGTAAAGGTGGCTATGTAAAAGATGCCGATGGTAAATTTATTACAGAAATCTCTGGTGAAAAAGCTAATGAAATTGGTGCTTTTGGATATGATGCCAAAGTCAATGCTAGACCGGGAGGTGTTAAAAATGCCCCTGTTGAAGAAAATGTCGAACATGATAACGCTGCCAACGCCAATGTTGCTGGTAAAAACTTAAGAGAATATATTCATGGTTTGACATATGGTAACACTAGTGCCGTTCTAGATGAGGATTATATTGCGGAACATGGTATTGAAGAAGCAATGAAAAAACCACAACAAATTAAAATTACTGACCCAACTCGTGGCAACAAATACGTATTTGCTCTCCAAGAAGATGGCAATTACAAATTGATCTCTGCAAAGAGAAGTGATGACACAGATTTGAAACTAAGAGATTCAAATGTTTATCGTATGACACCAGTTAAAAAACAGGATAAAGATACTTCAAACAATGTTGAAGCCGGTTATGAATATCAATTGTTTAACTTATCAGGTAAACAAAATGGCGAGGGTATCACTGTATCAGATGACGTAAATGAACAAATAGCAAAAGGATATAAAGAGGCTCATCCTGTTAAGAAAGGCACAAAACGCAGATAATCTGAAATTATAATTGAATATTTATTAATAGCGGGGCAAGTTGTACAACTTGCCCCACTTTTTATGTTTTTTCAAAGAGGTTATGCACGGATTTTGTCAAAATTCCCCTCTCAAAGGGAAGAGGGGCTAGGGGTGAGGG
The DNA here is from genome assembly GCA_934692295.1 of uncultured Candidatus Melainabacteria bacterium. Classification (GTDB taxonomy): domain Bacteria; phylum Cyanobacteriota; class Vampirovibrionia; order Gastranaerophilales; family Gastranaerophilaceae; genus Zag111. The sequence goes on along the minus strand of CAKUTL010000009.1, from coordinate 5,344 downwards.
TTTAATTGGTTTCCTCCGCTCAATATTAAAATAATATAAAGGATTTTTCATATCTTTTTCGTTTGTACTATAATTGACATTATGGAGATAGTAAGAAAGAGGGAAAATCATGATAGATAAAACAGCTATAATTCATCCTTCTGCACAAATCGCAGATGATGCAATTATTGGACCATATGTCGTAATAGGTGAAGGTGTAAAAATTGGTAGCGGAACTAGAGTTATTTCTAACGCTCATATTGAACACGCTGAAATCGGTAAAAATTGTACAATTTCACCATTCGCAACAATCGGTTCTGAACCACAAGATTTAGGTTACAAAGGAGAAGATACAAAAGTTGTAATCGGTGATGAAACAATTATTAAAGAAAATGTTACTATTCACAGAGGTGCCGCTTGTGGTGATTTTACTACAAGAATTGGTAATAAATGTTTGTTGATGGTTGGTTCGCACGTTGCTCATAACTGTGTTCTTGCCGATCAAGTTATTTTAGCAAATTTAGTTACTCTTGGCGGGCATGTTCACGTTGGTTTTGGTGCTTTTGTTGGTGGTATGAGTGTATTCCATCAAAATATTAGAATCGGTGATATGGCTATTATTAGCGGTTTTTCTGCTTCTCGTCAAGATATTTTACCTTATTCTAAAGGTGAAGGCAGACCTCCTGTTCCTCGTGGAATAAATGTTATCGCTTTAAAAAGACGTGGTGTGCCATTGGAAGTTAGAACTGCAACAAATGAAGCTTTCAAATTGCTAATTTCAGAAGATTATAATACTTCTCAAGCAATTGAAAAAATTAAAGCTGAAATTCCAATGAATGAATATATTGAAAAAATGATTGAATTTATCCAAACTTCTAAACGTGGTGTGTTGTTGAAATCTCACAAATCTGGTCACGAATGTTTGGCTGATTAATAGTTTTTTTTGAATTAAAGATAAATAAAAAGCGAACGATTTTAAAATCGTTCGCTTTTCTAATTTTAAACTTTATCATATTAAAAATCGAAGTCTTTTGGGGTCACGTAGATTGCATTTCCCGCTTTCCAATTTCTATCAAGATCATTGTACGCTTCGTTTAATAATTTGTTTAACTTTTTTATTAGTCCGTTTTCGTGATGATCCATAAGCCCAAGTAGCGTTGTTGTGTAAACTTCTTGAACCTCTTGAGCTCCAAGTTTTCTTGCAATAGTGATACCACCTTGCTCACTTATTAAGTTGCTACGAATGATTTGTCTAAGAATAAAGGCCAAATTTTTGGTATCTAGTGAAGCTTTTGGGTCTTTTTCAAGTTTTTTAAGCTCTTTCCCAAAGTTCATTAATGCTCTTTGATAAGTATTTGCCATTTTTGCACTTTCATCTCCTTCTTGAGAATCAATGAATCTTGGTGTATATTGGCTTACAGCCCTTGAATCTAGTTGATTAAGTTCTTCTCTGTGTGGATAATATTTGAAATCATCTAAGCTTGTTAACCTTTTGTCAAGTCCTTGTTCATCGCACCACGCATAAAATTTTTGTTTAAATCTTTCTGGAGTAATGTCAAATTTGTAGAACATATTTTGTTCTTCTTTAACTTTTTTCCAAGAAAATTCTACATTTTTTGAAAATTGTTTTTTTGCCCATTCATTTACACCCCAGAATTTTTTCATCAATGCAGATTGTTCTTTTGTCATTTTATGTGGTTCTTCTAGAGTTAGTTCTGAGATATTTTGATTACGTTCTTTTTTTAGGAATTTTGACAATGCTTGTTTTATTCTTTCTGCTCCAAAAATATTCCAAGCTCTTTGCATTACCCTTCGAAACATTTGGGCTTGTTCTGGATTATCTTCATAGAATTTTTTTTGACGTTCTGACATTGCAAAAATTCGTTCAGGATTTTCTTGATAGTATTTAATTAATCCTTCTGAAATATGTTGTCTATGTTCTGGCGAAAGAGGTCCACGTTTAATATAAACAGGCTCGCCGTCTTGCTGTTGAGCTTTTATATCCATTGTTTCACGTCTTTTTTGAGTCATTTGTTTGGTTAAACGTTCATTATATTCAGGGTCGGAAAATTTTAGAACATGACCGTAATTCCTATTTACTTTTGGAATATTTAATTTGTTCATAATTCCGTTTAAATCTCTTCCTCCAGCGTATGCTTTAAGGTCATTGAGAGAGAATCCTTCACCCCAGTATAGCTTAATTAGTTGTAGGCTTAAATCTTCTTCATTATTAAAGATTTCATTTTCTCCTTTTAAGATTTCATCTAGTAATGAACCCTCTTTTGCATCAACTTCGCTTGCTGGTTTAACATCTTTAAATTCAGGGAATTTCATTTTTAACTCTTCAAGAGAAAAACATTCTTTCACATTTGCGTATAATTTCTTGTGAACTGAAATTAAGGTGTCTTTAGCTTTGTTGCCTTCTTCTAAAATCATACCAGCCCATTCTCTAACATTTTTAGGGTAAATGTCTGGATATTTTGATGCCAATTTGTCTAAGTTTTCAATTGTTTCAGTCAAATTTAAACTGTATCCTCCACAAAAGCTAGGATTATTCATTGCAAAAAGCTGCTGAGCTGTCGGAATTGGTAATTTTCCCTGTGGAGCTAAGGATGTTTGTGTTTGGTTTTCATTATTATTTTTGTGTTTTATAATTTTTGTAGTTGAAAATTGTGGGGTGATTTTTGTAATTTGCATTGCTATTCCTTCTATTAAGTGTTTATTTGTTGTAAATCTAATAAATATCTAAATTTGCTAAATTGTGGAGTAAATTTAATTTTTTGTAATAAAAAATCCTCGACTTAAATGATTATAAGCCGAGGATTTATTTTTGTCTAAATTTTAATTATTTAGCAAGAGAATCTTCGTAGATTTTACGAACAACTTCTCTAGAGTTTCCGCTAGGTCCAATGTTAATCAAACCTTCAAGAGATGGAGTTGTAAATACTAAATCTGTTAATTTATCAACATCTTCAGCTTTGAATCCCATATCTTCAAGTTTTTCAGGTACATCAACTGATTTTAACCAAGCATAAACACCATCTGCTGCTTTATCAGCTTCAGAAACATCACCTTTCAATCCTGGAACGATTGGAGCTAAGATGTCAGCAAGTGTTGCAGCTTTATCTTTGTAAATAGTTTTAACAACTGCTGGTAACAAGATTGCCAATCCTAATCCGTGAGATAGGTCTGGTTTAACAGCACTCAATGGATGTTCAAGAGCGTGAGTGTAATGTAACAATCCATTATCGAAACTTACACCACCCATCATAGCTGCATAACATAAGAAGTATCTAGCTTCTAAGTCTTCAGGGTTTGCAATTGCTTTTGGTAAATATTTAGCAACTAATTCAACAACTTGTTTTGCTAAAGTAATTGAATATGGAGAAGCAACTGTTGAAGTTGCAGCTTCTACAACGTGGTTAACTGCATCAATTGAAACATATCTTGTTTGTTTTGGAGATAATTTTGTCATCAATTGAGGGTCATCGATTGCATATGTAGGATAGATGCAATCGTAAGCGATAGCAGGTTTGAAGTTCTTTTCAAGGTTAGTTACAACCGCAAATCTGTTTGTTTCAGAACCTGTTCCGTGTGTTAAATTAATTGAAATAACTGGAGCAGCTTTTGTTGGAGTGAATTTGAATTCATAAATATCATCCGCATTTTTGTTTGGGTATTCAAGCAAGATTGCAACTGATTTACCAGCATCAGTTGGAGAACCTCCACCGATTGAGATAACTGCTTTTGCACCAAATTCACGAGCCATTTTAGTAGCATCGTTTACGTGGTGAGTGTTAGGGTTTGGAGTAACTTGGTCAAAATTAATGTATCCAATACCATTTTCTTTCAATGCTGCTTCAACAACATCCCAAGCTCCAGTTGATTTGTAAGCATGCTTACCAGACATAACAATAACTTTGTCGATTCCTTTTGATTTGATGTCTTTTGCTATGTCATGAATTTTTTGGATAGCTCCAACACCGAAGAATACACTGGTTCTTGTACGAATTTCTTTAACTTCGTGGATATTAATGTCTTTTTCCCACATAATAAACTCTCCTTTCATCTACTAAAACCATCTTTTTACACGAAAATTATATGTTATAAAAAGATTTTTTCAAGCAGGAGTTATTTATTTTAATTTTTTCCACCAACTTTTGGGTTTATATAAACTATCCCAATATTTTTTTGATGAGTCATAAGGATTGATATTTTTTAACGCATAACTAGAACATGCAGCTTGAGTAAATTTATCCCAATATCCGTTTGGACTTTTTGTCCTGAATGGGTCGCAATCTACCAGATAATCGACATCTCCTTGATATGGAGTAGTTTCTCCGTCATTATAAAAGTAAAATTGGTCATATCCTATTCTATTAGGTCCTTTATATAGTCCATTCGTATCAAAAAATATATCAAGGGCGACTACACCTCCATATCTTTTGTTGTAGCCTATATCTGAAATTAAAGAGCCATCTGGTAATAGATAGTAATATTCATGTGTATCCCCATATATTCCAGAAGGAGCTCCCCAAAAGTCATTAAATAAACGCTTATATTTGAATGTGGAGGATTTTACTTTACTTGCTCCATTAAATTGGGTTTCCCATATTTTGTTAATTTCCCCAAAGTTTTGTTCTATTTTTTCATTATTTGTATCATAGTAAATACTAACATCACTTGGTTTTTCAAAACCTATATTGTCAAGAGTAATTTTTAGTGCTTGTTGTATTACTGCGTACGTTTTGTTAAAGCTTGCATGTAGTGTGGCTATTTTATATTTTTCTATCAATGTAGGGATTGTCATTGCTGCAACAACTCCAATTATTCCAAGAGTTATCAATACTTCTGCAAGTGTAAAGCCATAATCTTTTCTGCTCTTCAAAATACCACCCTTTAGCCTATTTTATATATGCAATACTTGATTCCATAATACACTATAAAATTGCATGTATGCAATACAAAAATGAGAAAAGTTTACAAATAATTAAAACTCTTGGACAAATAATAAAAGATTTTCGTGTGAAAAATTTGAACAAGAGCTTGAATACTTTTTCTTATGAATATGAGTTGACTCCAGGGAATGTCAGTAGAATTGAGAACGGACAAATTGAACCAAAAATTGTAATGCTATGGAGAATAGCGGAGGCTTTAGGAATTCCTTTATCTTATATAATAAAGCATTTAGAAGATGAATTGGGAGAAGACTTTTCGCTTTCTGATAAATAATTTATCATTTTATATAAGAAATTTTACAAAATATTACCCGTGTGTATAATGTTTGGCATGTTTGTTTTATAATCCATTTTGAGAGGTTAGAATTGAAACATTCACGACTTACAGTATTGATATTTTTAGCACT